>NZ_JBWKPX010000071.1:0-557 GCF_059418465.1 Caulobacter sp. GW821-FHT09A05 | reverse complement strand
GTCGAGCGGGCCCGGGCGGCGTAGGTCCGCTGCATGGCCGCGCCGACGGCGGTCAGGATGTCGACCTGCCCGGGCGTGGGATCGACGCCTTTGAAGCCGCCCTCGAATTCGTCCTTGATGTAGTTGGTCGAGATCTGGCCCGAGCGGAACCGGTCCTGGTCCATCACCGCGGCCAGGAACGGGATGTTGTGGGCGGGGCCCTCGATGTGGAAGTCCTCCAGCGCCCGGCCCATGCCGTCGATCGCCGCCAGCCGGGTCGGGGCCCAGGCGCACAGCTTGGCGATCATCGGGTCGTAGTACATCGAGATCTCGTCGCCCTCGCGCACCCCCGCGTCGTTGCGCACGACGGAGCCTTCGGCGCCGCCATCCCCCTGCGCTCCTTCAGGCGGCGGGGCGTAGCGGACCAGCCGCCCGATGCTGGGCAGGAACTTGCGGTAGGGGTCCTCGGCGTAGATCCGGCTCTCGATCGCCCAGCCGTCGATCTTCAGGTCCTGCTGCGCGAAGGCCAGCGGCTCGCCCCAGGCGCTGCGGATCATCTGCTCGACCAGGTCCAGGCC
>NZ_JBWKPX010000070.1:0-620 GCF_059418465.1 Caulobacter sp. GW821-FHT09A05 | reverse complement strand
GCGTCGTCCTCGTATGATGGACGAACGATCGACTGATGAGGTTTGATCGCGGCGGCTGGAAGCTCGCCGTCCGTCCGTGGGGCTGGACCCCGCTGTCAAGCAAGAGCTCCAGCCGTCTGTCGTCGTGTAACTCCGGACAGTTGCCCGAGCCCAAGAGCTCGCATGCACGAGGTGGGAGATCATGAACAAGCAAGCGACCTGGATCGGGATCGATGTTTCCAAGGACCGGCTGGACGCGGCCGCGTCCAGCGGCGAGCGGCTGAGCGTCTCGGCCGATGATCTGCAAAAGCTGGTGAGTTGGGTGGGCAAGCGCCGCCCGGACCTGATCGTCCTGGAGGCGACCGGCGGCTACGAGCGCGAGGCGGTGGCGGCGTTGTTGGCTAAGGGCTGGGCGGTGGCGGTGGTGAACCCCAGGCAAGTGCGCGACTTCGCCCGCGCCACCGGGCGCCTGGCCAAGACCGACGCCATCGACGCGGCCGTGCTGGCCGCCTTTGCCCAGGCCGTGCAACCCGAGCCGCGACGGCTGCGGGACGCCCAGACCGAGGCGCTGCGGGATATCGTTGTGCGCCGCCGACAGCTCCTGGATATGAAGAAGGCCGAAAAGAACCGCCTGGAGACCG
>NZ_JBWKPX010000069.1:0-638 GCF_059418465.1 Caulobacter sp. GW821-FHT09A05 | reverse complement strand
CCAGGGGTTCTGAAGCGCCTTGCCCTTGAGGGACTTGAGCGCGCGGACGATGCGCCGGCGGGTGCCGTGGGGCATGATGACGTCGTCGATATAGCCCCTGGAGGCGGCGACGAAGGGGTTGGCGAAGCGGTCCTTGTACTCGGCCTCGCGGGCGGCCAGGGCCTGGGGGTCCTTGGCCTCCTGGCGGAAGATGATCTCCACCGCCCCCTTGGCGCCCATGACCGCGATCTCGGCGGTGGGCCAGGCGTAGTTGACGTCGCCGCGCAGGTGCTTGGAGCTCATCACGTCATAGGCCCCGCCATAGGCCTTGCGGGTGATCAGGGTGATCTTGGGGACCGTGGCCTCGGCATAGGCGAACAGGAGCTTGGCCCCGTGCTTGATCAGGCCGCCGTACTCCTGCTTGGTGCCGGGCATGAAGCCGGGCACGTCCACCAGGGTGATGATCGGGATGTTGAAGGCGTCGCAGAACCGCACGAAGCGGGCGGCCTTGCGGCTGGAATCGATGTCCAGCACCCCGGCCAGCACCTGGGGCTGGTTGGCGACGATGCCGACGCTGGTCCCGTCCATGCGGGCGAAGCCGCAGACGATGTTCCGGGCCCACTCGCTGGAGATCTCGAAGAAGTCGGCCTCGTCGACGA
>NZ_JBWKPX010000068.1:0-815 GCF_059418465.1 Caulobacter sp. GW821-FHT09A05 | reverse complement strand
TCCCCCAGAGGGGGAGGATCTACGCTGTTCAGATGCTCCCCCGTTGGGGGAGCTGTCGGCGAAGCCGACTGAGGGGGTCTTTCGCGGGCACGATCTCTCGCTCTCACGCGGCTAGCTGTGAGTGGATGGAAAGGGTCGCGGAGCGCCGGACATCGTCCGGAGTGTTTTGACTATTACCGTTTCGACGAAGCCCGATCGCTCCGCGCGGTCGTTATCCGGCAGCCCTCTGGCGGGTGGCGCTCTTAACGCCTTACCAGAAGCGCCCCCGACGGACGGGTCCCGCAGCATCGGGATCCCCGGACCGCCTGCGTATCCCCCGCAGGCCTGCCGCTCTCGCCGACCCCGCACGCTCCGCCGTTCCTGTCTTCCATGGGCGGCTCCCCAAAGGTGGCGTACGGGTTGCGGCCTCTGGCGACGCCGCATCGACGAGCGCTCTCCGCTCGATCGCCCCCCGCCGCCGCATCGGTCGCTAGCCATGCGCCCTTTCCCCGCGACGAGGTGAGACCAGGATAAGGGGAGTTTCAGCGCCGAGGACCGGTGACGCTCGCTTTTTCGCAGGACGTTGGAAGCGCTGGATTTTCTCGCGGCGTCGACGAGGATCCAGCCGCGCCCATCCCCACGACGCCGTCATCCCGGGCCTCGTGCCCGGGACCCCTGGTTCAGCCGACGGTGAAGCGCCATGGCGCGCCAGCGCGCCACCGCCCCGCACCTGCGGCGGGCAGAGGGATCCCGGGCGCGAGTGTTCAGTCCGGGGACATGCCTGACGGGTGTTCGGGGACATAGCTGACACATCATCATTGGCGGACTGGCTCGAA
>NZ_JBWKPX010000067.1:0-915 GCF_059418465.1 Caulobacter sp. GW821-FHT09A05 | reverse complement strand
CGCCCTTCCCCGCCACGACTGGACCCTCGACGAGGTCGAGGCCCTGTTCGACCTGCCGTTCATGGAGCTGGTGTTCCAGGCGGCCACAGTGCACCGGGCCGGGTTCGATCCCAGCGAGGTGCAGCTGTCGCAGCTGCTGTCGGTCAAGACCGGCGGCTGCGCCGAGAACTGCGGCTATTGCAGCCAGAGCGCCCACTTCAAGACCGGGCTGAAGGCCGAGAAGCTGATGGACGCCGAGGCGGTGATCGCCAGGGCCCGCCAGGCCCGCGACGGCGGGGCCCAGCGCTTCTGCATGGGCGCGGCCTGGCGCGAGCTGAAGGACCGCGACCTGCCGAAACTGGCGGCGATGATCGGCGGGGTGAAGGCCCTGGGCCTGGAGACCTGCGCCACCCTGGGCATGCTGACCGCCGACCAGGCCCGGCAGCTGAAGGACGCGGGCCTGGACTACTACAACCACAACCTCGACACCGGCCCGGACTACTACAAGGACGTGGTCACCACCCGCACCTACCAGGAGCGGCTGGACACCCTGGCCCATGTCCGCGACGCGGGCATGAGCACCTGCTGCGGCGGCATCGTCGGCATGGGCGAGCAGCGCCGCGACCGCGCCGGCCTGCTGCACCAGCTGGCCACCCTGCCGGCCCATCCCGACAGCCTGCCGATCAACGGCCTGGTCCCGGTCAGCGGCACGCCGCTTGGGGACATGATCTTGCGCGACAAGGTGCTGGCCGACGGGACCACGGCCATCGACGCCATCGAGTTCGTGCGCACCATCGCCGTGGCCCGCATCGTCTGCCCCCGCGCGATGGTCCGCCTGTCGGCCGGCCGCGACGAGATGAGCCGCGAGCTGCAGGCCCTGTGCTTCCTGGCCGGCGCCAACTCCATCTTCGTCGGCGGCAAGCTCCTGACCACCCC
>NZ_JBWKPX010000066.1:0-1160 GCF_059418465.1 Caulobacter sp. GW821-FHT09A05 | reverse complement strand
CGGATGAGCAACTGTGTTTATCGTGCGTACTGCGGATCCCAGGCTTGGCCTGAGCGCAGCAGGGCGACGATGATGCCGAGCATGCGGCGGGCGACGGCGATGATGGCCATCTTTGGGCTCTTGCCGTTGGCGATGAGGCGCTGGCGGAAGGCCTTGAGGGCGGGGTTGCCGCGGGCGGCGGCCAGGGCGGCCATGTAGACGACGCGTCGGACCTCGGCGCGGCCGCCAAAGATGGAGCGCTTGCCCTTTCGCTTGCCACTGTCGTCGTCGAACGGCGCCAGGCCGACCAGGGCGGCGAGCTGTCGCCGGTCGAGCTGGTCGATCTCGGGAACCAGGCCCAGCAGGGTCTGGCTGAGGACGGGGCCGGCGCCCTTGAGCGACTGGATCAGCCGATCCTTGCGGGCCATGGCCTCGTCGTTGGCGACCAGTTGGGACAGCCGCCGCTCGATCAGCAGGATCTCGGCGGCGATGCGCCGCAGACGCTGGCCGGCCATCCGGCGCAGGACCGGATCGACGACCAGCCGGACCTGGGCGTCCAAGCGGATCCGGTCCTGGGTCAGTTGGCGGCGGGCGGTGATCAGTTCGGCCATCTGCTCGGCCAGGGGATCATGATGCGGCGCGCGGGTCGGAAGCTGGTCGGTGAAGCGCGCCAGCATCAGGGCGTCGGCCACGTCGTTCTTGGCCAGCTTGCCCAGGGCCCGGGCGTATTGGCGCAGCCGGTAAGGATTGACCAGCCGCACCGGCAGGCCGGCCACGCGCAACGCCCTGACCAGCGGGCGTTCATGGCCGCCGCTCGGCTCCAGGCCGATGGCCCGCACCGTCCACCCGCCGCAGCGCTTGATCAGCGCCGCCCAGCCGGCCAGGTCATTGCCGAACTGGAGGATCTCTCCGGTCGGCAGCACCGCCACGTCCAACCGTTCCTGGCAGACGTCGATGCCGATCACATAGTCGTCCTGGTTCATCTTCGGCGTCCCATCCTTGCGTGCGGGGTCTTGTCCCGGGCAACTGTTCGGGTTCAGGAAGAAGATGACCGCGGCCCCAGCTCATCCACGGCGTGCAGGCCTCAGGGGTAACGGGCTCGCGGTCACCGCCACGGGCCGGGCCATGCCCCGGCCCGTGGCGACCACAACTCTGACAGATCCCGGACACACAAGGGGTCG
>NZ_JBWKPX010000065.1:0-1164 GCF_059418465.1 Caulobacter sp. GW821-FHT09A05 | reverse complement strand
GGGCAGGGGAATCGCATATGGATTTTTGATCCGAACGGGATTCTGAGGGTGTCTGCTTTGTGAGGCGGAGGCTCTGGGATGGAGACGTTCACATCCTGCTTTTCGGTGGTGGAGGATCCTCGCGCCGGCAACGCGCGGCACGATCTTCTGGAGTTGATGTTTGTGGCCCTGGCGGCGGTGCTGTGCGGGGCGGAAGACTGCACAGACATGGCCGCCTTCGCGCGGGCCAAGCTGGATTTCCTGCGCCAGGTGGTGAAGCTGGAGCATGGGCCGCCTAGCCACGACACCTTCAGTCGGGTGTTTCGCTTGCTGGCGCCCGAGCCGTTCGAGACCGCCTTCGCCAAGTTCACCGCCACCTTCGCCGGGGCGCTGAAGGGGGTTGTGGCCATCGACGGCAAGGCGCTGCGCGGAGCCTACGAGCGGGGACGCAAGAGCTCGCCCCTGCACCTGGTCAATGTCTGGGCCGCCGAGGCCCGGCTGGTGATCGGCCAGCGCCTGGCGCCGGGCCGCAACGAGGTGCTGGGCGCCCAGCAAGCCCTGGCCCTGCTGAGCCTGAAGGGCTGCATCGTCACCGCCGACGCCCTGCACTGCCGGGCCGACACCGCTCAGATCATCCTCGACACCGGGGCCGACTACGCCCTGGCCCTGAAGGCCAACCAACCGACCCTGTTGGCCCAGGCCCAAGCCCTGATCGAAGCCGCCGACCCGGCCCTGGAGGCCATCCAGGGTCCAGCCAAGGCCCACGACCGCGTCGAAGGCCGCGCCGCCCTGGTCGTCGCGGCCACGGACATCGACTTCCCCGGCCTGGCCGCCGTCGCCCGCGTCGAGACCCACTGCAAGCGCGCCGGCGCGCCAGAGCCGATCATCGTCCGCTTCTTCCTGCTGTCCACGCTTGTGTCGTCCGAAACAATGCTCGAGGTCGCCCGAACCCACTGGACCATCGAAAACCAGCTCCATTGGGTGCTCGACGTCGCCCTGCTCGAAGACGCCTCGCGCAGCCGCAAGGACAACGCCCCGCAAAACCTCGCCGTCATCCGAAAGATCGCCCTCAACACCCTGCGACAACACCCCGACAAGGGCTCCATCAAGACCAAGATCAAGCGCGCCGGATGGGATGAAACCTTCCTGCTCTCACTCCTGGGTTATATGCGATAGCCCTGCCCC
>NZ_JBWKPX010000064.1:0-1225 GCF_059418465.1 Caulobacter sp. GW821-FHT09A05 | reverse complement strand
CCATGAACAAACGTTTTGCCTATCTGATCATCGCCTCCATGGTCCTCGGGGTCGCCGTGGGCTGGGCCTGCAACCAGTATCTCGACCCCGCGGGGGCCGAGGAGGCCGCCAAATGGTTCAAGATGGGAACCGACCTGTTCCTGCGGCTGATCAAGATGATCATCGCGCCGCTGGTGTTCACCACCCTGGTGGCCGGCATCGCCCACATGGAAGACGCCGCCGCCGTCGGGCGGATCGGCGTCAAGACCATGGGCTGGTTCATCAGCGCCTCGGCGGTGTCGCTGCTGCTGGGCCTGCTGATGGTCCACCTGCTGCACCCCGGCGCGGGCCTGGTGCTGACCGAGGCGGCCACCGCCGCGGGCGCCCCGGCCGCCTCGACCGAGACCTTCACCCTGCAGGGCTTCCTGACCCACCTGGTGCCGGTGTCGATCTTCGACGCCATGGCCAAGAACGAGATCCTGCAGATCGTGGTGTTCAGCCTGTTCGTCGGCACCGCCGTCGCCTCGCTCGACAACAAGGCCCCGCACATCCTGGAGCTGGCCGAGCAGGGCGCCCAGATCATGCTCAAGGTCACCGGCTTCGTGATGAAGCTGGCCCCGCTGGCGATCTTCTGCGCCCTGGCCTCGACCATCGCCGCCCAGGGCATCTCGATGCTGGCCGTCTACGGCAAGTTCGTGCTGGGCTTCTACGCCACCATGGGCACGCTGTGGATCCTGCTGTTCATCGCCGGCTATGTCGTGCTGGGCAAGCGGGTGATCCCGCTGTTCGGGGCGATCCGCGAGCCGGCCCTCCTGGCCTTCTCGACGGCCAGCTCGGAAGCCGCCTATCCGCGCATCCTCGACGCCCTGCCCAAGCTGGGCATCCGCCGCCGCATCGTCTCGTTCGTCCTGCCGCTGGGCTATTCGTTCAACCTCGACGGCTCGATGCTGTACTGCACCTTCGCCACGGTGTTCATCCTCCAGGCCCACGGCGTGCACCTGACGATCCAGCAGCAGATCTTCATGCTGCTGCTGCTGATGGTGACCTCCAAGGGCATCGCCGGGGTGCCCCGCGCCTCGCTGGTGGTGATCATGGCCACCCTGACCTATTTCGGCCTGCCCGAGACCTGGATCGCCCTGGTGCTGGGCGTCGACCACCTGCTGGACATGGGCCGCAGCGCCACCAACGTGGTCGGCAACTCCGTCGCCGCCGCCGTGGTCGCCAAGTGGGAGGGCGAACTGGACGA
>NZ_JBWKPX010000063.1:0-1267 GCF_059418465.1 Caulobacter sp. GW821-FHT09A05 | reverse complement strand
TGTTCAGTCCGGGGACATGCCTGACGGGTGTTCGGGGACATAGCTGACACATCATCATTGGCGGACTGGCTCGAAGGGAGGGCGGTCCATGCCTTGGCGGGAGGTGTCGGCGATGGAGCAGCGGCGGGAGTTTGTCCGGCTGGCGATGATGGAGGGGGCCAACCGGCGGGAGTTGTGTCGGCGGTTCGAGATCAGCCCGGAGGTCGGCTACAAGTGGCTGGACCGGTCGAAGGCGGGGGATGAGGCTCTGGCCGACCGGTCGCGGCGGCCGCACAGCAGTCCCGGGCGCAGCGCTCCCGAGCTGGAGGCGGCGGTGCTGGCGGTGCGCGAGGCCCATCCGGCCTGGGGCGCGCGCAAGATCGGCGCCTGGCTGGAGCGGCGGGGCGTCGATCCGCCGGCGGTCTCGACGATCCACGCGATCCTGCGGCGGCATGGCCGGATCGATCCCTTCCCCACCGCGCCGGGCAAGGCTTGGACGCGCTTTGAGAAGGCCGAGCCCAACCAGCTGTGGCAGATGGACTTCAAGGGTTGGTTCCGACTGTCCTCGGGCGAGCCCTGCCACCCCCTGACGATCGTCGACGACCACTCGCGCCTGTCGCCCTGCCTGAAGGCCTGCGCCGACCAGCAGGGCCAGACGGTCCGGCCTCACCTGGAGGCGACCTTCCGGCGCTACGGCCTGCCCCTGGCCTTCTTCGTCGACAACGGTCCGCCCTGGGGCGAGCCCAGCGGCGAACACTGGACCCGACTGGAGGTCTGGCTGCTCAAGCTGGGCGTGAGCGTGCTGCACAGCCGGCCCTATCACCCCCAGAGCCGCGGCAAGATCGAGCGCTTCCACCGCAGCTTGGCCGCCGAGGTCCTGGACCTCAAGCGCTTCGACAGCTTCACCCAGGTCCAGCGCGCCTTCGACCGTTGGCGCGAGGTCTACAACTTCGAGCGCCCCCATGAGGCCCTCAAGCTGAACTGCCCCGCCGAGCGCTACCGGCCCAGCCCCCGGACCATGCCCGACAGCCTTCCAGAACCCCAGTACGACAGCGGCGAGATTGTGCGCACCGTCTCGACCACCAAGGCCTATGTCCGCTTCAAGGGCCGGCTGTGGCGCGTCCCCAAGGCCTTCCGCGGCGAGCGCCTGGCCCTGCGGCCCCTGACCCGCGACGGCCACTACGGCGTCTTCTTCGCCAGCCATCAGGTCGCCACCATCGACTTGACCGACCCCAAACCTGTCAGTCATGTCCCCGAACAGGTGTCCGCCATGTCCCCGAACTGAACA
>NZ_JBWKPX010000062.1:0-1382 GCF_059418465.1 Caulobacter sp. GW821-FHT09A05 | reverse complement strand
CTAGAGGCGCGGGTTCGGCGGGATCATCCGCTGCGGCCGATCCGGGCGATCGCGAACGCGGCGCTGGCGGACCTGAGCGGGGACTTCGCGGCGCTCTATCCGCCGAGGCTGGGTCGCCCGTCGATTGCGCCGGAGCGGCTGTTGCGGGCGATGCTGCTGCAGGCATTCTACGGCATCCGCTCGGAGCGGCAGCTGATGGAGCGGATGGAGTTCGACCTGCTGTTCCGCTGGTTCGTGGGCCTGGGCGTGGACGATGCGGCCTGGGACCATTCCAGCTTCAGCAAGAACCGCGACCGGCTGCTGGAAGGCCAGATCGCGGGCAAGTTCCTGCGTGCGGTGCTGGCTCAGCCCAGGGTCAAGCGGCTGATGTCGTCGGACCACTTCTCCGTGGACGGTACGCTGATCGAGGCGTGGGCTTCGCTGAAGAGCTTCCGCCGGAAGGACGGCTCCGACAACGACCCGGACGGCCTGGGTCGCAACGCCGAGCGCGGCTTCCACAAGGAGAAGCGCTCCAACCAGACGCACCAGAGCACGACCGATCCCCAAGCCCGGCTCTACAAGAAGGGCGACGGCCAGCCGGCCAAGCTCTGCTACATCGGCCACGCGCTGATGGAGAACCGCCATGGCCTGGCGGTGGACGGCGGCGTCACCCAGGCCACCGGCACGGCCGAGCGGGAGGCGGCCTTGGCGATGCTGGACCGCAGGCCCAGGCGACGACGGATCACGCTTGGAGCCGACAAGGCCTATGACGTCGCCAGCTTCATCGGCGACCTGCGGGCCCGCCGCGTGACGCCGCACGTCGCCATCGATGGCCACCTCTCCAAGACCGGCAAGCCGCGCAAGACCGCCGTGGGCGCGCGCACCACCCGCCATCCCGGCTACGCGATCAGCCAACGCTGCCGCAAACGCATCGAGGAAGTGTTCGGCTGGCTCAAGGGCTCGGCCGGCCTGGCGAAGGTCAAGCTCCGCGGCCGCGCCAGGGTGGACGCCGTCTTCACCCTGGCGCTGGCCGCCTACAACCTCATCCGCCTGCCCAAGCTCCTCGGAGCCGCGGCGTGAGCGTCCTGGGCCGCTGGCGGATCGTCCAGATGCCGGACTACACCGACGATTATCCCGACATGATGGAGCCGGCCTACATCCTCTTCGCGGATCACGGCTCCGGCGAGTTCGCCTTCGGCTGCGTCAACGGCCAAATCTTCGGCGGCGGCGACACCGACGCCGTCGAGTTCTCCTGGACCGGCAACGACGAGATGGACGAAACCCAAGGCGACGGCTGGGCCGAACTCCAGCCCGACGGCTCCCTCAAGGGCCAAATCTGCTTCCACAGCGGCGACGAAGCCGACTTCATCGCCCGCCGGGAGACTTCTTCAACGGCCTGCTAG
>NZ_JBWKPX010000061.1:0-1386 GCF_059418465.1 Caulobacter sp. GW821-FHT09A05 | reverse complement strand
CGGCTATGAGGCGGCGCTGGCGCGGGTGGAGGCCGATCCGGAGGGCTATTGGCGCGACGTGGCCGGCCGGCTGGACTGGATCCAGGCCCCGACGAAGATCAAGGACGTCTCGTTCGCCAAGGACGACTTCCACATCCACTGGTACGCCGACGGGGTGCTGAACGCCTCGGCCAACTGCCTGGACCGTCACCTGCCGCACCGCAGGGACGAGACGGCCCTGATCTTCGAGGGCGACGAGCCGGGCCACGCCTACGCCGTCACCTATGGCCAGCTGCACGAGCAGGTCTGCAGGATGGCCAACGTCCTCAAGGACCTGGGGGCCAGGAAGGGCGACCGGATCACCATCTACCTGCCGATGATCCCCATGGCGGCCGTGGCCATGCTGGCCTGCGCGCGGATCGGGGCGATCCATTCGGTGGTGTTCGGCGGCTTCTCGCCCGACTCGATCGCCGGCCGCATCCAGGACTGCGAGAGCCGGCTGGTGATCACCGCCGACCAGGGCCGCCGCGGCGGCAAGCGCGTGCCGCTGAAGGCCAATGTCGACCAGGCCCTGGAGCAGTGCCCGCAGGTCGACAAGGTGCTGCTGATCCGCTGGACCGGCGCGGAGGTTCCACTGGTCGAGGGCCGCGACGTGGTCTGGGACGACGTCCAGGCCGCCGCCTCGACCACCTGCGCGCCCGAGCCGATGAACGCCGAGGATCCGCTGTTCATCCTCTACACCTCCGGCTCGACGGGAAAGCCCAAGGGGGTGATGCACACCACCGGCGGCTACCTGGCCTGGGCCAGCTGGACCCATGAGGCGGTGTTCGACTACCGGCCCGGCGAGGTGTTCTGGTGCACCGCCGACGTCGGCTGGGTGACCGGCCACAGCTATGTGGTCTACGGCCCGCTGGCCAACGGCGGGACCAGCCTGATCTTCGAGGGCGTGCCCAACTACCCGACCCCGGCCCGGTTCTGGGAGGTGGTCGACAAGCACGGGGTCGAGATCTTCTACACCGCCCCCACGGCCCTGCGCGCCCTGATGCGCGAGGGCGACGACCATGTGACCCGCAACGACCTGTCGTCCCTGCGCCTGCTGGGCAGCGTGGGCGAGCCGATCAATCCCGAGGCCTGGCTGTGGTACCACCGCGTGGTCGGCAAGGCGCGGCTGCCGATCGTCGACACCTGGTGGCAGACCGAGACCGGCGGGATCCTGGTCTCGCCCCTGCCTGGCGCCACGGCGCTCAAGCCCGGCTCGGCCACCAAGCCCCTGCCGGGGGTCAAGCTGCAGCTGGTCGACGCCGACGGCAGGGTGCTGGACGGGGCCACCGAGGGCAACCTGGTCATCACCGACAGCTGGCCGGGCCAGATGCGCGGCGTCTACGGCGATCCCGACCGGTTCTTCAC
>NZ_JBWKPX010000060.1:0-2669 GCF_059418465.1 Caulobacter sp. GW821-FHT09A05 | reverse complement strand
TCGTAGGGGCTGTCGATGCCGGTGAAGTTCTTCAGCTGCCCGGCGCGGGCCTTCTTGTAGAGGCCCTTGACGTCGCGCTGCTCGGCCAGGGCCAGGGGGGTGTCGACGAAGACCTCGACGAACTCGCCGTCGGCCAGGATCTCGCGGGCCAGGCGGCGCTCGGCCCGGAAGGGGGAGATGAAGGCGGTCAGGACGATCAGGCCGGCGTCGACCATCAGCTTGGCCACCTCGGCCACGCGGCGGATGTTCTCGACCCGGTCCTCCTCGGTGAAGCCCAGGTTCCTGTTGAGGCCATGGCGGACATTGTCGCCGTCCAGCAGATAGGTGTGGCGGCCCAGGGCGTGCAGGCGCTTTTCGACCAGGTTGGCGATGGTCGACTTGCCCGCCCCCGACAGGCCCGTCAGCCACACCACCCGGCCGCGCTGGCCCTTCAGGGCCGCCCGCGAGGCCTTGCTGACGTCGGTGTGCTGCCAGTGGATGTTGTCGGCCCGGCGCAGGGCGAAGTTGATCAGCCCGGCCCCGACGGTGCGGTTGCTGATCCGGTCGATCAGGATGAAGCCGCCCAGGTCGCGGTTTTGGGCGTAGGGCTCGAACGGGATGGCCTGGTCCAGCGACAGGTTGACCAGGCCGATCTCGTTGAGCTCCAGCTTCTTGGCCGCCAGGTGCTCCAGGGTGTTGACGTTGACCCGGTGCTTGATCTCGGTGACGCTGGCCCCGACCGTGCGGGTCCCGATCTTCAGCAGGTAGGCGCGGCCCGGCGGCAGGGGCTCGTCGTCCATCCACACCACGGTGGCCTCGAACTGGCCGGCCACGGCGACCGGGTCGTCGGCGGCCACCAGGACGTCGCCGCGGCTGACGTCGATCTCGTCGGCCAGGGTGAGGGTCACCGACTGGCCGGCATAGGCCTCGGCCAGGTCGTCGGGCTTGGCGACGATGCGGGCCACGGTGCTCTGGCGGCCCGAGGGCAGGGACTTGACCCGGTCGCCGGGCTTGACCGTCCCGGCGGCGATCTGGCCCGAGAAGCCCCGGAAGTCGAGATTGGGCCGGTTGACCCACTGGACGGGCATGCGGAAGGCTTGGCCGCGCAGGTCGTCCTCGACCTCGACGCCTTCCAGCCAGTCCATCAGGATCGGACCGGAATACCAGGGCGAGTCCTCGCCGCGACTGGCCATGTTGGCCCCGGTCAGGCCCGAGATCGGGATCGGGGTGAAGGTCTGCAGGCCGATCTGGTCGGCGAAGGCGCGATAGTCGGCGACGATGGCGTCGAACACCGCCGGGTCCCAGCCGACCAGGTCCATCTTGTTGACCGCCAGCACCACGTGGCGGATGCCCAGGAGCTTGACCAGGTAGGAGTGGCGGCGGGTCTGGGTCAGCACCCCCTTGCGGGCGTCGATCAGGATCACCGCGGCGTCGGCGGTCGAGGCGCCGGTGACCATGTTGCGGGTGTACTGCTCGTGGCCGGGGGTGTCGGCGACGATGAACTTGCGCTTGTCGGTGGAAAAGAACCGATAGGCGACATCGATGGTGATGCCCTGCTCGCGCTCGGCGGCCAGGCCGTCGACCAGCAGGGCGAAGTCGATCGCCCCGCCCTGGGTGCCCACCCGCCGGCTGTCGGCCTCCAGGGCCGCCATCTGGTCCTCGAAGATCATCTTGCTGTCGTAGAGCAGCCGGCCGATCAGGGTCGACTTGCCGTCGTCCACCGACCCGCAGGTGATGAAGCGCAGCAGCGACTTGTGCTGGTGGGCGACCAGATAGGCGTCGATGTCGTCGGCGATCAGGTCGGAGGGCTTGTAGACCGTGGCCTTGTCGGCCGTGACGGGGGCGGCGGCGGTCATCTAGAAATAGCCTTCCTGCTTCTTCTTCTCCATCGAGGCGGACTGGTCATGGTCGATGACCCGGCCCTGGCGCTCGCTGGTGGTGGTCAGCAGCATCTCCTGGATCACTTCGGGCAGGGTGGCGGCATGGCTCTCCACCGCCCCGGTCAGCGGGTAGCAGCCCAGGGTGCGGAACCGCACGCTCTTCATCTGCGGGACCTCGCCGGGCCGCAGGCGGAAGCGCTCGTCGTCGACCATGATCAGCGACCCGTCGCGCTCGACCACCGGCCGCTCGGCGGCGAAGTACAGCGGCACGATCGGGATGGCCTCCAGGTGGATGTATTGCCACACGTCCAGCTCGGTCCAGTTGGAGATCGGAAACACCCGCAGGCTCTCGCCCGGATGCTTGCGGGTGTTGTAGAGCTTCCACAGCTCGGGCCGCTGGTCCTTGGGGTCCCAGCGCTGCTCGGCGGTGCGGAAGCTGAACACCCGCTCCTTGGCCCGGCTCTTCTCCTCGTCGCGGCGCGCCCCGCCGAACGCCGCGTCGAAGCCGTGCTTGGCCAGGGCCTGCTTGAGGCCCTCGGTCTTCCAAAGGTCGGTGTGCAGGGCGCTGCCGTGGTCGAACGGGTTGATCCCCCGCGCCTGCGCGTCCGGGTTCTTGTGGACCAGCAGCTCGAAGCCCAGCTGCTGGGCGATGGTGTCGCGCAGTTCGTACATCGCCCGGAACTTCCAGGTGGTGTCCACGTGCAGCAGCGGGAACGGCGGCCTGGACGGATAGAACGCCTTGGCCGCCAGGTGCAGCATCACCGCGCTGTCCTTGCCGATCGAGTACAGCATCACCGGCTTCTCGCACTC
>NZ_JBWKPX010000059.1:0-4311 GCF_059418465.1 Caulobacter sp. GW821-FHT09A05 | reverse complement strand
GATCCGCAGTACGCACGATAAACACAGTTGCTCATCCGTCGGCTCCGCCGACACCTTCTCCCGCAAGGGGAGAAGGATCAGATCGAAGCCCCGAGGATCCAGCCCTCTTCGGTCTGCGCGTCCACCACCAGGTCGGCCGGCGCGTCCTTGGACGGGCCGAACAGGGCGGCCAGCTTGCCGGCCTCGTCCAGCTTGGCGAAGTGTTCGGCCAGGGCGCGCACCTGGGCGGCGTCCTTGATCTCGCCGGGGGCGGGGGTGGCCTTGACCAGCGAGGGATAGACCTCGGCGATCACCACCTGCACGCCGTCCAGGTCGGCCTCGGTCAGGGCCTTGAAGCCGGTCTCGAACGGCCAGACCCGCGCCGCGTCGCCGCGGGCGTCCTTCAGCCGGCGGGCGGCCGGGATGCCGACGATCGCCTGGCCGCCGACCGAGCCGTTGTAGTAGAGCTTCCAGATCGAGGCCGCGCCTTTCGCCGCCAGGTCCGCGTGGCGGAACTCCGGCAGGTCGCCCGGGCCATGCTCGCGGGTGCGCTTGGGCTGCAGGGTGGTCAGGGCGTCCTTGGGCGGACAGCCCCAGAACGGGAACGGCCCGCCGGTCAGCCGGCGGTTCAGCTCCGAGCCGACGCCGAAGCGGTTGTTGGTGTTGTCGGCCTTGTCCTTGACCATCTTGGCCAACTGGTCCCAGACCGCGCGCCAGGGATGCTCGCCCTTCAGGGCCAGGGCCGCCGAGACGCCGCGCGGGAAGCCCAGCGGGAAGTCGAAGCCGACCAGGGCCCGCTCGCCGCGCTTCTTCAGGTCGTCCAGGATCGTGGCCAGCTTGGCCTCGGCCTCCTGGCGGGTGGGCGGATTGAAGCTCTCGAAGGTCAGCCGGAACCGCACGTCGCGCTTCATCACGCCGATCCACACGGAATCCGCCCCCGTGGTTGGCTTGGCCGCCGCGCTCCAGTCGACGATCACATAGGCGCTGAAGAGGCGCGACACGGCGGACGCTCCGTTTGGATTGAACGAAGCGCGCTTCTACTCCGGTCGGGCGGAGGCGGCCACCCTTAAGCGATGAAAGACACGATCGAACGCGCGGCCGGCAAGGCCTAGGCGGCGTTCCGCTCCGCCGCCTGTTCGGCGACCAGGAGCGGGGCCGGCTGGCGGCTGAACCAGCGGGCCGGCGGCTCGCAGGCCGGGCCCAGGGCCGCGCGGACGATGGCCGGCGGGCGGCGCTCTTCCGGGGTCATGAACAGGCCGTTGGCCTTGACGCCCAGGCCGGCCAGCTTGTGGGCGCCCAGCATGGTCAGCGGCACGGCCAGGATCAGGCCGGCCAGGATCGGCAGGGTCGCGGTCAGCAGGTCGGGCGTGAACCAGAAGGCCACGGCCAGCACCACGCCGGTGACGCTGATCCAGCCCATGGCGGCGAAGGCCTCCTTGCCGGTGACCTTGTCGGCGTCGCGGCGCTGGGTGGCCCAGCCGCCGACCTTGCCGGCCAGGATCTCGACCAGGGCGCGGGTCTGGGTGAACATCAGCATCGGGGCGACCAGGGCCGAGAGCAGCATCTCCACGCCCAGGCCGGCCAGGATCCGGCGGCGGCCGCCGAAGCCCTTGATCTCGTGCTTGCGCGAGAAGACCAGGATCGAACCCAGGATCTTGGGGCCGAACAGCAGGACGAAGGTGATGATCATCGCCCAGGCGGTGGCCTGGATCTCGCGCCAGTCGATCAGGGCGTGGGCCGCGGCCTGCAGGTCGGCCATGGTGAAGGCGGCCTTCTTCAGCTCGGGCATCAGCATGCGCGAGATGATCCCCGACGACAGGGCCACGAACCACAGGGGCGAGAGCACGTAGCTGAGCACGCCGATCACCAGGTGCAGGCGGCTCATCCAGTGCAGGCCGGGCAGGCCGACCAGCGGGACGTGCTGCACGTTGCCCCGGCACCAGCGGCGGTCGCGGGTGGCGAAGTCCAGCAGGTTGGAGGGGCTCTCCTCGTAGGAGCCGCCCAGATAGGGGGCCAGGTGCACGCCCCAGCCGCCGCGGCGCAGCAGGGCGCTTTCCAGGGCGTCGTGGCTCATCACCTCGCCGCCGAACGGCTTGGGGCCGCTCAGCTCGGGCAGGCCGCAGGTCTCGGCGAAGGCGCGGGTGCGGACGATGGCGTTGTGGCCCCAGAAGCTGCTTTCCGAGCCCGACCACCAGGCCAGGCCGGTCCAGGCCACCCGGCCGTAGAGGCGCGTGGCGAACTGCAGGGTGCGGGCGAAGATCGTCTGGCCGTTGATGATCATCGGCATGGTCTGGATCAGGCCCACGCGCGGGTGGCGCTCCATGGCGTCGGCCAGGCGGACCATGGCCTCGCCGGTCATCAGGCTGTCGGCGTCCAGCACCAGCATGTGCTCGTAGTCGCCGCCCCAGCGCGCCACCCAGTCGGCGATGTTGCCGGCCTTGCGGCCCGTGTTCTGGGTGCGCTTGCGATAGAAGACGTGGCTGTTGGCCTCGCGGCGGAAGCGGGCGAAGCAGGCCTGTTCGGCCAGGGCCACGGCGGCGTCGCGGGTGTCGCTGAGGATGAAGATGTCGAAGGCGCGGCTGGCGCCGGTCTCGGCGATCGAGGCGTCCATGGCGCGCAGGCGGGCGAACACCTCGGCGGCGTCCTCGTTGTGCACCGGCATCAGGATCGCCGTGCGGGCCTTGGGCCGGGGCATGGGCGAGGACGGGCTGTCGTCGATGCCCAGCGGGTCCCTGGGCTTGCCCAGCAGCACCACGAAGCCGACTACGGCGGTGCAGAACCACAGGGCCAGGGCCAGGAACAGCGGGACCAGCAGGGTCAGGACGACGGCTTCCAGGCGGGTGACGCCGCCCAGGGCGATGGTGTCGAAGGTGGCCCGCCAGCCGGCGAAGGCCATGACCGCCGTGGCGACGAACACGCCCCAGCGGCGCAGGGTCAGGTTGTCCTTCGCGGTGGCGACGGGCTTGGCCTGGCCTTGCCAGAAGGCCAGGGGCTGGACCGGCATGGCCAGGGGCGCGTCGACGGGGATTTCGACCCGATCGCTGGTGGAGACCGCCATGTCGTAGGCGACGCTCCGCGAGGAGGTCAGGTCGAAGAAAGCGCCGCGTTCGCTCATCAGGTCCATCGTCTCGGCTGTCCGGTTCGGATGGTCCGAGGGCCGGGCCTCTCCGAAGGGGCTCTCGAGAGGCGCAGAACCGGCCTTCGGGACGCGCCGTGGTCTCTAGGGCTCATGTCCGCTAGGGTCGGCGTGCTCGGTTCGACGGTCTGGCGTGGTCTCGATGACCGGCGTGGAGAGCCGCCGGTCCCTTAGAGTAAAACTTCGATCACAAAATCGCTACCACAATCGCCGTCCTTTTCGCACTTGCGGTAAAAAACCTTGTATGAAGGACGTGTTCGGATCGATCGGTTGACTCAAGAATTTCGATAAACCTATGAAAATAAAAACAATATCGGCGATATGCCTGGCCTGTGCGCTGACGGCCTGCGGTCCGGGCAAGCCAGCGAAAACGCCGTCCGAGGCCCCGGTGGCCGCTCCGGCGGCGCTTCCGGCCGGTCCGGAATATGATTCCACGGGGGTGATCGCGGGTCTCGATGGCCAGGCGGTAACGCTCGATCACGAGGGCGCGAGCGGGGCGCGATTGGCCGCGGGACGCACGGTCTTCCAGGCCTATGGCGACATCCTGGCCGAGGCCCCGCTGACGCCCGGCGCCCGGGTGGCGTTCAGGTTCCACAAGGTCGGCGAGGCCTGGGAACTGACCGAACTGAAGCCGCGCTAGGCGATTCCCCAGCGTCGCCATGGAACGTGGCGTCGGCCGCGGCCGTTGATCGGGTCCAACCCAAGGACATCACCATGGCTGACAACACCGCGCCGCAAGACGGCTCGCGCCCCGGCGTGCTGGGCGATTTTTCCCAGGCCCAGGACCTGGGCCAGCCCGGCCACCCCGAGGACCGCGTTTCCGAGACCGAGGTCAAGGAAGCCTTCCAGACCGCCGACACGCCGACCAGCCGCAAGGTTGAACCGCTGCCGGAGGGCGAGAAGCCCGATCACCTGGCCGAGCACGTCGACCAGGCCGAGGACCGCCAGGAGGCCCTGATCGACGAGAGCCTGGAGGAAAGCTTCCCGGCCAGCGATCCGCCGAGCGCCAAGCACATCACCTGAGGCGGAACGCAGAACGCCGCCCGGTCTCCCGACCGGACGGCGTCCCGCTAGGGACCGGACTCAATTGGATCGTTGATTTTCAGTTGTCATCCCGGACGAAGGTCCGCCTGGCGGACCGTAGAGCCGGGACCCAGGGGCGAGCGCACTGCGCCGGCCCCTGGGTCCCGGACAAG
>NZ_JBWKPX010000058.1:0-4356 GCF_059418465.1 Caulobacter sp. GW821-FHT09A05 | reverse complement strand
CAGTCCCGCTCGATCGCCCCCCGCCGCCGCATCGGTCGCTGGCCATGCGCCCTTTCCATGCGACGAGGTGGGATCAGAATAAGGGCGGTTGGAAGGGGTGAGGACCAAATCGGGTCGAGAAAATCCAGGGCGTTGAAATCCTGAAACCTTGCCCGCTATCCGCCGAGCATAAACACCCCAACTCCGCTCATCCCGGCGAACGCCGGGATGAGCGGCTTGCGCCGAGCGGAGTTCTGAATGTCAGCTGAGGGTGGTGGCTCAACCGGTGAACGCGGGTCGTTTGGAGCTTCCACAATGTTCGGTGCGACCTACTCCGCCGTGAACCGGTCGGAGATGAACTTGGCCAACTGCCCAGCCTGGCGCGGAGGCGTGACGTTGGACAGCGCCACGATCACGGCCTGGTTCTCGCCGACGATCCGCAGGTCGCCGTTCTGGCCGTCATCGACGCCGTTGTGGCCGACCATAACCGGTTCAGCCTCGACATAGATCCCGAACCCGTAGCCGTACTTCATGCCCGGCTGATTCTCGACGCGGCCTGTCGTCATCTGCCGGCGATGCTCGGCGTCCAGTAGCCGGCCGTCGAACAGGGCCGCGGCGAAGCGCTGGAAGTCGCCGACGGTCGAATAGCCGCCCCCGGCCGAGGTTCCGCGCCAGGGCAGCTCGTTGGCCTGCTCGTAGCTGGCCGAACCCTTCATGTAGGGGACCGCGCGGTCCGGCACGGCCACCGTTTCCGGCTCGAAGCCGGTGGCCGTCATGCCCGCCGGCTTGAAGATGTGCTCTTGGACATAGTCGTAATAGGTCTGACCCGAGACCGCCTCGATCACCCGGCCCAGCAGGATGAAGCCGTAGTTGGAATATTCCCACTTCGCACCCGGCTCGAACTCCAGGGGGCGCGCGCCGAACAGGTCGACATAGTCCTTCAGGGTTCGCACCTGCTCGCGCTTGGCCTCGTACTCCGGCTCGAAGATGTCGCCGGTCCCCCCGGTGTGGGTCAGCAGGTGGCGCAGGGTGACCTTTCGGGCCAGATCGGCGTTGGGATAGTCCTTCAGGTAGGTCGCCAGCGGGGCCTGCAGGTCCAACTGGCCAGCCTGGACCAGCTGCATGATGGCCGTGCCGGTGAACATCTTGTCCATCGAGCCGACCCGGAACCGGGTCTGCGGGGTGTTGGGCAGGTCGCGCTCGCGGTCGGCCAGGCCCTGGGCGGCCGAGAACACCACCTTGTCGCCCCGGGTCACCAGGACCGCGCCGGAGAAATCGTCGCCCAGCAGGGCCATCTGTCGGGCGATCGCCTTGGCGAGGGCCGCGTCGTCCAGGCGCGGCGTGGACGCCACGCCCGGCGGCTTGGGCTCGGGCCGCAAGCGCAGTGCGGTGACGTGGTGCGGCGCGACCGCCTCCACCTCGATCTCCAAGCAGGCGTAGTCGCCATAGCGCTCGCGCAGCAGAGCGGTCAGCTGGGTTGGCGTGGCGGTCTCGACCCGCACGAGGTCGAAGCCGCCGACCTGGTTCTGGAAAGCCGCGAAGTCCTCGGCCTCCCTCGGCGAGGTCGGGAAGTGGTCCTTGATGAAGGCGGCGGCCTTGACCACGTCGCCGGAGTTCAGGGCTTCCAGATACGCCCGCGCCTCAGCGCCCACGGGCGTACTTGGCAGCGCGGGCGCCTGCGCCCGGGCCGTGAATCCCAGGCTCGCGGCCAGAAACAGCGCCGTCCCGGCGCGAAGGATGCCGCGATGATCCATTTCTCTTCCCCCAGCCTTGACGGCCGCCACCACAGCTTCCAGTTGTTGCGAGCATTTCGCAAGTCCATTTCCGCCCTGGATGATGTTTGGACCCTTGGGGTTATCTGCGGCCCGACCAAGGTCCGCAACGGCTCAAAAACAGAGGCCAGCCTTCCACCACCACCGGATCGTGCCCGATCTTCCCCGGCCCAGGCACGCGCGTCCCCCGCCCCACGCGGCCAATTCGCCGCACCGCAGCATTCTTTCCCCAGCCCCCTTGCTTTCCGGATGGTTTTGCCTTCCTTAGGCGGCCCATCAGACCGAGTTTCGGCGCGCCCTCATCGGCATCCCGGCGAAAAAGGTCTATTCTCTGAAGATATTTGACCAAGAACACGGTCCATTTGGGGGTCGTATTTGGTCGTGGTGCGGGCCGCGCGCGTTTGTGTGTGCGCCGTCCGCTTGAAACGAACTGGACCCGCATGCCCTTCCCCGCCTCCCACCCCGCTCTTGAGCGGGCTCTTGCCGCTCAAGGCTATCTCGAACCCACCCCCGTCCAGGCCGCCGTGCTGGAAGCCGACGCCGAGGGCCGCGACCTGCTGGTCAGCGCCCAGACCGGCTCGGGCAAGACCGTCGCCTTCGGCCTGGCCGCCGCCCCGACCCTGCTGGGCGACGCCGACAGGCTGGGCAAGGCCGGCGCCCCGATGTGCCTGGTCATCGCCCCGACCCGCGAACTGGCCATCCAGGTCAATCGCGAGCTGACCTGGCTCTACGCCGAGGCCGGCGCCGTGGTCGTCAACTGCGTGGGCGGCATGGACGCCCGCCGCGAGCAGCGCGCCCTGAACTTCGGCGCCCACATCGTGGTCGGCACGCCCGGCCGCCTGCGCGACCACATCGAACGCGGCCACCTGGACCTGTCGGAACTGAAGGTCGCCGTCCTCGACGAGGCCGACGAGATGCTCGACATGGGCTTCCGCGAGGACTTGGAATTCATCCTCGACGCCGCGCCCAAGGAACGCCGCACCCTGCTGTTCTCGGCCACCCTGGCGCGCGAGATCGTGCAGCTGGCCAAGAGCTACCAGAACGACGCCGTCCGCATCGACACCATCGGCCGCAACGAACCCCACCGCGACATCGAATACCGCGCCGTGCGCGTGGCCCCCAACGAGGTCGAGCACGCGGTGGTCAACCTGCTGCGCTATTTCGAGAGCCCCGGCGCCCTGGTGTTCGCCAACACCCGCGAAAGCGTCCGGTCCCTGCACAGCAAGCTGCGCGAGCGCGGCTTCGCCGTGGTCGGGCTGTCGGGCGAGCTGTCGCAACGCGAACGCGCCGACGCCCTGCAGGCCCTGCGCGACGGCCACGCCCGCGTCTGCGTCGCCACCGACGTCGCCGCCCGCGGCCTGGACCTGCCCGACCTGGGCCTGGTCATCCACGCCGAACTGCCGGTGAACAAGGCGACGCTGCTGCATCGCTCGGGCCGCACCGGCCGGGCCGGCAAGAAGGGCGTCAGCGCCCTGGTCGTCCCCTACACCCGCCGCCGCAAGGCCGAGCAGCTGCTGATGGCGGCTGGCGTCGAAGGCCAGTGGGGCGGCGCCCCGACGGCCGACGAGATCCGCGTCAAGGACACCGAGCGCCTGCTCGATGACCCGATCTTCGCCGAGCCCGCCAACGAGGACGACGCCGGTCTGGTCGCGGCCATGCTGGAGAAGCGCTCGCCCGAGGAGCTGGCCGCCGCCCTGATCCGCGCCCGGCGCGCCAAGCTGCCGGCCCCGGAAGAGATCTATGACGACCCGCGCCACGGGGCCGATCCAGGCCCCCGCGCCCGCGGCGAACGCTCCAACGATCGCGGCGACCGCTTCGCCGACCGCGACTTCGCCCCGCGCGGCGACTTCGGGGACCGTCCCGAACGCGAGCCGCGCGCCGACATGACCAACTCGGCCTGGTTCCGCCTCAACACCGGCCGCCGCAACAACGCCGACCCCAAGTGGCTGATCCCGCTGATCTGCCGCCTGGGCCACATCACCAAGAAGGACATCGGCTCGATCCGGATCTTCGACTACGACACCAAGTTCGAGATTTCGGCCGAGGCGGAAGTGAAGTTCGGGGCCGCCGTCCAGGCCACCGTGCGCGACGACGTGTCCATCACCCCGACCACGGCCCCGGCCGCCCGGGACGCCGGTCCGCGCAAGGACTACGCCCCGCGCCCGCCGCGTGGCGACGACGACGCGCCGCGCCGCGACTACGCCCCGCGTTCGCCTCGCGACGACGCCGGCCCGCGCGGTCCCCGCGCCAACGCGCCGGGCTCGCGCGACCACACCCCGCGCCCGTCCTCGTACGGCGCCGACGGCGTGAGCAACGCCAAGCCCTACGCCCGCAACGAGGAGCCCAAGCGCGACTACAAGCCGCGCGACCGCGACGAAGCCCCCAAGCGGGACTTCAAGCCCCGCGCCGACGCCCCTCGCCCGAGCGCTCCGAAGCGCGAGTTCAGGCCACGTGACGAAGCCCCGCGCGCCCAGGCCGAGGCCGCCCCGCGTCGCGCCCCGCGCACCGATCGCGAGAGCGTGCCCTATGATCCGGCCGCCGCCCCGGAAAAGCCCTTCCGCAAGCCGCGCGCCGCCGGCGGCGCGGCGCCGGCCAAGGGGGTCAT
>NZ_JBWKPX010000057.1:0-6266 GCF_059418465.1 Caulobacter sp. GW821-FHT09A05 | reverse complement strand
CCACCATCGACTTGACCGACCCCAAACCTGTCAGTCATGTCCCCGAACAGGTGTCCGCCATGTCCCCGAACTGAACACTTGTGCCCAGGATGACGGTGTTTTGAAAAGATTCGTCGAGGGAACTCAGGCCGCTTCCCGCGCTTCGACCATCTTCAGCAGGGTCTCCATGGCGTGGTCGCGCACGCCGTCCTCGCGCAGGTGCATCACCAGGTCGCGCAGATAGTCGATGTTGCGGCCCGACAGGCCCTGGGCGCCGGCGATCAGCTCGGCCTGCTGGTCCAGGGACAGCGCCCCCGCCCACTGGCCGTGCTTCATGTCCGACAGGAACACCAGCGACTTCACCTTCCCGTTCCCGTCGATCTTCAGCTCGGACCAGGCCTCGAAATAGGTCTCGGTCGGCTGCTCGCGTTCGCGCAGATAGGCGTAGACCTCGGGCCATTGCGCGCCGGCCACCCGGTAGGCGACGCCGCGCACCGCGCCGCCGGGGGCCAGGCCCAGCACGAGGCCGGGCCGCTCGTAGGTGCCCCGATGGTGGACCGAATAGATGCAGAAGGCCCGGCGACGCCCATGGAGCACGGCCGTTCTTCGCTCTATGAACGGGAACCCGGGCCGCCACATCAGCGATCCATATCCGAACACCCAGCGGTCTTCGCCGACCGCCGCCCTGTCTACACCGCTCATCTACCGTTCCCGACCGGAGCCGCCCATTCCATGACCCATAACGCCGCCGCCCCGTCCCGCAAGCCCCGGCGTCGCGGTCTGCTGGCGCCTTTCGTCATTCTGGCCATCGTCGCCGTCGGCTGGAGCATCGGCTGGCTGTGGTTGCGCGGCCAGGCCGAACAGCGGATGGACGCCACCGCCCTGTCGCTGAAGTCGCGCGGCTACGACCTGTCGTGGGAGGCCCGCAGCTTCAGCGGCTACCCGTTCCGCATGGACGTCAGGCTGGTCAACGCCCGGGTCGCCGAGCCGTCGGGCTGGGCGCTGCGAGCGCCGGAACTGAACGGCGAGGCCAACGCCTACGACATCGGCCACTGGGTGATCGTCGCGCCGCGCGGCGTGATCATGACCCGGCCGATCAATGGCGACGTGGAGATCACCGGCCAGGCCCTGCGCGCCAGCTTCGCCGGCTTCAAGCAGTATCCGCCGCGCATCTCGGTCGAGGGCGCGAACCTGGTCTTCACGCCCGTGGCCGGCGCCGCGCCGTTCCCGCTGCTGTCGGCGGCGGGTCTGCAGCTGCACGTGCGCCCAGGCCCCGACGACCAGGGCGCGATCTTCTTCGAGGCCAAGGGGGCCAAGGCCCGCTTCACCGGCCTGATGGGCCGCATCGCCGCGGACCGGACCGCCGACCTGATCTGGGATTCCAAGATCAGCAAGATCAGCGCCCTGCACGGCGCCAGCTGGTCCGACGCGGTCGGCGACTGGTCCGACGCCGGCGGGACCCTGACCGTGCAGCGGGGCCGACTGAACGCCGGCGAAGCGCTGCTGGAGGCCAAGTCGGGCGCCCTGACCGTCGACGACGACGGCCGCCTGCGCGGCGCGCTGGACGTCACGGTCCGCGAGGTTCCTTCGACCGGCCAGGCGCTGAAGAGCCCGGAAGCCGCCGCCGCGGCGGTGGCCCAGGCCCTGGGCCGCGACCCCACCCTGTCGGCCACCCTGAAGTTCGACAACGGCCGCACGCGCCTGGGCCTGTTCGACACGGGGCCGGCGCCGCGGGTCTATTGATTTTCATGCCCGCTCATCCCGGCGAATGCCGGGATGAGCGGAGTTGGAGCAATCCACCGCGCAACTTTCTTCCCGACATCGCGCCCTATTGCGCCTCCGGCGGCAAAGTCTATGGTCCGGCCTCCAATTTCGGGGATAAATCATGGGTAGCGACGCGGGCGATGCGACGCCTTCGCTGGACGAGGTCCGATGGCGTATCGACGCCATCGACGGTGAGCTCCTGGCCCTGCTGGACGAGCGGGCCGGCCTGGCGCGCGCGGTGGCGGCGGCCAAGCAGGCGGCCGGCGACACCGGTTTCGGCCTGCGTCCGGGCCGCGAGGCCCTGATCATCCGCAAGCTGGTCGAGGCCCCCCGCAAGGCCGCCAGCGACGCCCTGGTCATCCGCCTCTGGCGCGAGCTGATGGCCGACAGCCTGGCGCGCCAGGGCCCCTATCACCTGACCGTCTGGGGCGGCGCCAACCCGGCCCGCGCGGTCGAGCTGGCCCGCCTGCGCTTCGGCGTCGCCCCGCCGATGAAGGTGGTCGCCAGCGACAAGGACGCCCTGGCCGCCGCCAAGACCCCATGGGGCGTCGGCGTCCTGGGCCTGGTCCCCGACAACGCCTGGTGGGGCCGGCTGCTGGCCGAGCCGCGCCTGAAGATCTTCGCCGCCCTGCCCTGCCTGGAACGCTGGGGCCCGCAGGCGGCCTTCGCGGTGGCCGAGGTCGAGGTCGAGCCGACCGGTGGCGACCAGACCTTCTGGGTCACCGACAGCTCCAAGGGCGCGGCCGCCATCATCGAGGCCCTGTCGGCCGACGGCGTGGCCGCCGACCTGGTCGCCGAGGCCGGCGGGCTGAAGCTGTTTTCGCTGCCAGGCTTCTACCAGGCCGGCGACGAGCGCCTGGCCCGCGCGCCGGGGTCCCTTACGGGCGTCATCGGGGCTGCGCCCACCCAGTTCGACGTGTAAGAAGGCCGCCTCTTCGCTGCCGAGTTCCAGGTTCCCCAGACCATGACCGCCCCGACCACCGACCGCTTCGCCGCGCCGCGCCCCACGCCCAAGCCGGGCATCCTCGACATCGCCGCCTATGTGGGCGGCAAGTCGAAGATCGAGGGCGTCGCCCATCCGGTGAAGCTGTCGAGCAACGAGAACATCCTGGGCAGCAGCGACAAGGCCAAGGCCGCCTATCGCGACGCGGTCGATCGGATGCACCTGTATCCGGACGGCAAGGGCGCGGCCCTGCGCGCCGCCATCGCCGCCCACTACCGTCTGGAGGTCGAGCGCGTCACCCTGGGCGACGGCAGCGACGAGATCTTCGCCCTGCTGAACCAGGTCTATCTCGAGCCCGGCGACAACATCGTCCAGGGCGAGCACGGCTTCGCCGCCTATGCGATCGGCGCCCGCGCCTGCCAGGGCGAGGTCCGCTTCGCCAAGGAGCCCGGCCAGCGCGTCGCGGTCGACGAGATCGTCAAGTGCGTGGACGAGCGCACCCGGCTGGTGTTCATCGCCAACCCCGCCAACCCCACCGGCACCTGGCTGACCGGGGAGGAGATCCGCGCCCTGCACGCGGCCCTGCCGCCGTCGGTGGTGCTGGTGCTGGACGGGGCCTATGCCGAGTTCTGCACCGACCCGCGCTTCGAGGACGGGCTGGACCTGGCCCGGACGGCCGAGAACGTGATCGTCACCCGCACCTTCTCCAAGCTGCACGGCCTGGCCGCGCTGCGCGTGGGCTGGGCCTATGGCCCGGCGGGGATCATCGAGCCGCTGGAGCGCATCCGCCCGCCGTTCAACACCTCGATCCCGGCCCAGGACGCGGCCATCGCCGCCCTGGCCGACCTGGAGTTCCAGCAGCGCTCGGTCGCCCTGGTCGAGCGGTGGCGGCCCTGGCTGGCCCAGCAGATCGGCGGACTGGGCCTGGAGGTCACCCCCTCGGCGGCCAACTTCGTGCTGGTCAACTTCCCGACCACGCCCGGCAGGACCGCGCTGGAGGCCGAGGCGTTCCTGGCCTCGAAGGGCTATCTGGTCCGCGCCGTGGGCAACTACGGCCTGCCCAACGCCATCCGCGTCACCGTGGGCCTGGAAGAGCACAACCGGGCCGTGGTCGAGGCGCTGCGCGAGTTCCTGGCCCGATGAGCCATCCCGGTATCCTGTACCCCAAGATGACCGTGATCGGCTGCGGCCTGATCGGCGGCTCGATCATCCGCGCGGCCCGCGAGCACGGCGTGGTCGGTCAGGTCACCGTCGCCGACGCCAGTGAAGCCCACCGCGCCCGCGTGAGCGAACTGGGCCTGGCCGAGCACGTGACCGGCGACATCGGCGAGGCCGTCAGGGACGCCGACCTGGTGGTCATCGCCACGCCGGTGCTGTCGACGCCCGAGGTGGCCGCCGCCCTGGCCCCGCATCTGAAGCCCGGCGCCACCCTGACCGACGTCGGCTCGACCAAGGCCAATGTGGTCGAGGCGTTCCGGGCCCTGGACCTGTCCAAGGTCTTCGTCATCCCCGGCCACCCGATCGCCGGCACCGAGCAGTCGGGCCCCGACGCCGGCTTCGCCGAGCTGTTCGAGAACCGCTGGACCATCCTGACCCCGGCCGAAAGCGACGACGAGGCCTATGCCGCCGCCGTCGCCAAGCTTTCAGCCTTCTGGCGGACCTTCGGCGCCCAGGTCGAGCTGATGGACGAAAAGCACCACGACCTGGTGCTGGCCGTGGTCAGCCACCTGCCCCACCTGATCGCCTACACCATCGTCGGCAGCGCGGCGGACCTGGAGAACGTCACCGAGAGCGAGGTGATCAAGTTCTCGGCCTCGGGCTTCCGCGACTTCACCCGCATCGCCGCCAGCGATCCGACCATGTGGCGCGACATCTTCGTGGCCAACAAGGACGCGGTGCTGGAGATGCTGGGCCGGTTCACCGAGGACCTTCAGGCCATGAGCCGCGCCATCCGCTGGGGCGACGCCGACACCCTGCACGCCCACTTCACCCGCACCCGCGCCATCCGCCGCGGCATCGTCGCCGCCGGCCAGGAAAGCGCCGAGCCGAACTTCGGCCGCGACCGCGGGAAGCACTAGGCGTGAGCTGGAAGCGCGCTCTGGGCTTGGCTTTGGCGTCGCTCGCCCTGGCGCTGGTGGTCTGGGGGTTGTTCCTGCTCCCGATGGCCACGGTGTCGATCAAGGTCGACCTGCCGCCGGCCAAGACGCCGACGGCCGAGACGGCTATCAAGCCCGTGGACGTCATGATCAAGGCCGACGGCTCGCTCCGAGTCGATGGCTCGCCCTCCAGCCCGGAAACCTTGGTGCGGGACGTTTCGGACAGGGCCTCCTCGCCCGACAAGAGCCGGCAAAGGATCATGATCCACGCGGAGACGGCGGTGACCTACGCAACGTTCTCCGCCGTACTGAAGAGCCTGCGTGACGCCGGTTGGTCGAAGATCGGCTGGGTCGATGACGCGAAAGCCGCGCCGCGCCGCTGATTGCCCCAATGCAGCCGCAACAGGTCGCGCTAATGATCGCCTAGGGACGCACCGCCAAGGACACCCCATGCGCCGCAAGATCACCGCCCTCGCCCTGGCCACGCTGGCCGCCTTCACCGCCGGTTCCGCCCTGGCCCGGGCGCCGTCGCCCGAAAAGATCCTCAAGGCCTGGGACAAGAACGGCGACGGCGGGATCGACAAGGACGAGTGGATCGCCGCAGGCCGCAAGGAGGCCCGCTTCGCCAAGGCCGACACCGACGGCGACGGCAAGATCTCGCTCGACGAGTTGAAGGCCGGCATGGCGCGCATGAAGACGCGCCCCGCGGCGACGAGCGACCAGGCCCCGCCTGCGGATCACTAAGCGGACGACCAGGGATTGAGTTGACGCTGGACCAATTCCCGAAGTCTTGGCTAAGGTCGGCCTCTCTTGGGAGGGGTCCATGCTCAAATACGTCGACAGCATCAAGGAACTGCTGGCGCTCTACGCGGTGCTGCTGGTGGCCGGGGCCGGGGCCTACGCCGTCTTCGAGCACAAGCCGTTCTTCGATTCGCTCTGGTGGGCCTGCGTCACCGCCACGACCGTCGGCTATGGCGACATGTATCCCACCTCGCCCGGCGGAAGGGTCGTCGCCGTGGTGCTGATGCACGTGACCCTGCTGTTCATCCTGCCGCTGCTGATCGGCAACATCTGCTCGCGCTGCATCAAGGACCACAACGAGTTCAGCCACGCCGAACAGGAGGAGCTGAAGGCGGCGCTGCGCCGGCTGGAGCAGAGGCTCGAGGTGGCGGAACGGGCCTAGGGTCGCCGACCACGTGGCCGCCACGGCCGGCGTCGAGTGCCGCAAGGACGCCGAGGTGATCGACGAAACGCCGATGGCCTACAAGGACATCGACGCCGTCATGGTCGCCCAGAGCGACCTGGTGGACATCGTCCACACGCTGCGCCAGGTCGTTTGCGTGAAGGGCTAGGGTCCGTCTTCAATTGCGTGTCGGTGATACCCAAGCGAAATCAGCGCTCTAATTGGTTGTCATCCCGGCCTCGGGTCGCGCAAGCGGCCCGCCTGACGGCGGGCGGGCGTAGCGCTTGTCCGGGACCCAGGG
>NZ_JBWKPX010000056.1:0-7644 GCF_059418465.1 Caulobacter sp. GW821-FHT09A05 | reverse complement strand
TCCCGTGGCCGCGCCGCCGGCGACCCCGCCGCGGGCGCCGCTCCCGGCCAAGGGGCCGTCCGTTCCGATCTGGCTATGGCTGGTCGCCCTCGTCGTGGCTGCCGGCGGCGGGTTCGCCCTCGCCCGGTGGCTGGGCCGCCCGAGGCCGCCGTCGCGCCTCGCCCAGCCCGCCTCGACGTCCGCCCCCGCGCCCAGCGCCCCGGAGATCGCCCTGGTCGCCGATCCCGGTGTGGTGGTCCTGAAGCCGGACGGCCCGCCGCGCGCCGGCATGGCGGTCTCGCTGCGGTTCGAACACGCCGCCGACCCCGCCGAGTTGAAGCTGGACTATCCCGCCCTGGAGACCGCGCCATGACCGAAGCCGCGCTGGATCCGCCGTCCCCCGGCCGCGGCGCCACGACTTGGCGGGCGTTGTTCGCCGAGGACGGCGACGATCCCCTGGAGGCCTGCAAGGGGGCGCCGCCCCTGACCCAGGCGATCACCGAGGCCGCCCGGAAGTTCCCCAGCGCCTGCTGGGACGATGTCGAGGGCGGCTGCCGCGACGAGGTGGGCAAGCTGCTGGACCTGTCGGTCGAGCGGGTGCTGTTCGACGGCTGGATGAAACTGGAGCGCTTCAAGAAATGCGTCGAGGAGTCCAAGGTCCATCCCGAGGACGCCTTTTTCCAGGACCTGGACGACCACGAGATCGCCTCCACCCACAAGCCGCGCATCGAGCTGCGCTACGGCGCGGTCAAGGTGGCCGACCTGGACTTCGAGATCGAGCTGGCCCTGAAGGTCAAGGGCGTGCGGCTGGAGGTGCGCGGCGGCAAGGTGGTCTGCGCCACGGCCGGGGTGTTCTCGGCCAACGCCAAGCTGTCGCTGCACGAGCAGGTGCTGGTCGAGAAGAAGACACCGGAGTTCGCGGCCCCGACGAAGATCCGGTTCGCCTGAGGGGCGGCGTCCGCCGTTTCTCGCGGTTCGGCTTTTCCTGGTCCCCACCAAGCGGCTAGGAGAGGGACGAACCCCGGAGACTCTCGCATGCCCGCCGCCGCCCCGCTCGCCATCGGCCTGGTCGCCCACGACGACAAGAAGGCCGCCCTGGTCGACTGGGCCGTGGCCCATCAGGCGTTCCTGGCCCGGCACAAGCTCTACGCCACCGGCACCACGGGCGGACGCGTCCTGCAGGCCCTGCCCGACCTGGACCTCACCCGCCTGAAGAGCGGTCCGCTGGGCGGCGACCAGCAGCTGGGGGCCCTGCTGGCCGAGGGCCGGCTGGACATGCTGGTGTTTTTCGTCGACCCGCTGTCGCCCCAGCCGCACGACGTCGACGTCAAGGCGCTGATCCGCATGGCGACCCTGGCCGACATCCCGTTCGCCTGCAATCCGGCCACGGCCGACCTGATCGTGGCCGGGCGGTAGGCTGTCCCGCTATGCAGGTCGCCAGGCGCGGTCGTGACGGTTGCGCGCAATCCCAGGATGTGTAGCGTCGTGGCGTGTTTCGCGGAGGATCGCCATGAAGACCCTGATGACCAAGCTCGTCGCCGGCGTGTTGATGACCGCCTCGCTGTTCGCCTGGGCCGAGCCGGCCTCGGCGCGCCGCCTGTATGCGGTCGCGGCGCAGTACTATTCCGGGCCGGACTACAACCAGCTGGTCGGCGAGGTCTACAGCAACTGCGACGGGACCGGATCGCAGTGGGGCGTGCGGACGCCCTACGTGATCCGCGAGACCACGCTCTGCCCGTAGGCGTCAGCCCGGGAACTTCAGCAGGTTCGGCCGGGGGATCGCCGCCTTGAACGTGCCGCGGGTCTTGGCGGTGTCGAGGCCGAAGTCGGCCCAGGCGCGCAGGAAGCCGGCGGCGGGCGTCGTGTCCCGCAGGGGCGACAGGGCCAGCACGGGGCGGGCGGCCAGCAGCTTGCGGGCGGCGGCCCAGGCCTCGGGCTCGGCCGTGGCGTAGGCGCCGTCGCTGGCCACCAGTTCGGCGGCCAGGGCCGGGTCGGCGAAGTGCAGGGTGACGGCTGCGTCGGCGGGCAGGTCGGCCAGCACCGTCAGCGCCTCGATCACCCCGGTCAGCACCATCCTGGCGCCGCTCACCCGTCGCTCGCCCCCGGCCGCGCCGGCCAGGGTCCCGTCGGCGTTGCGGCGCACGTGGGCCCAGCCGCCATAGCCTGGATCGGGTTTGCACAGCGAGGCGGTCCAGAGGTCGACGGAGGCGGTCATGTCGTCTGTTTAGAGGCGGAGCCGAGGGCTGGCCAGAGGGGAGGTCGCGTGACGAACGGCGTTCCGCGGAGCATGCTCGCGGGTCTGTCGAGTCGGAGCCCGTCATGCTGGATCTCGTCCTGGCCATCCTGCACCACCTGCTGATCCTGTCGCTGGCCGGGCTGATGATGGTCGGGTTCGTCCTGGTCAGGCCGGGCGTGAGCGGGGCGGGCCTCAAGGCGCTGGGCGGGATCGACGCCAGCTACGGCGGGACGGCGACCCTGATCCTGGTGGTCGGCTTCAGCAGGGTCTTCCTGGGCGCCAAGGGCGCGGACTTCTATCTGCACAACCCGGTGTTCTGGGCCAAGATCGCCGCCTTCGCGGCGGTGGGGCTGCTGTCGATCGCCCCGACGATCGCCATCCTGAAATGGCGCAGGCAAGCCAAGGCCGATCCGGCCTTCGCCCCGTCCGACGCCGAGGTCGCCAAGGTCCGCAAGGTGATGCTGGCCGAGCTGGCGGTCTTCGCCCTGATCCCGGTCTTCGCCGCCGCCATGGCGCGCGGCTACGGCCTCTAGAGACCCGCGAGTCGTCGGTCGGGCGGGCGCGGGGAAGCCGCGCCGGAACGGAAGGTAAACGCGGTCTTAAAAACTATGGTTAACGTCATTTTCATTTCGGTGAACAATGTTCTAACGCGCCTGCTCGACCTTGTTCCCTCATCTGGATCGATTAAGCAAAAAGTGTGCCAGATCGGTGCAAAAACAGCGGTTCGAGCCCCCTTCGGGAACGAAGTGTAAACACGCTGCAAATATTTATGGTTAACGCCACCTTAGGCTTCGTTAACCGCTTGTTAATCGCGTTGGCTCCGGCTTTGCTACGGATGCGTTGAACCCGTGCCGGACGTGCCGGCCTGGGACGTTCCGTATCCGGAGTACGCGGCAATGTTCGATTTCGGTCGTGACCTGAAGAGGCTCTTCGGAGTCGACGCCGGGGCCCCCGCGCGGGCCGCGGCGCATCGCGACGGGTTGACCGGTGGCGACACCTCGCTGCTGGAGCTGCTGGACCTGCGCCTGCTGGTCAACGAGGCCCGCTCGGCCGACGTCGCCGCCGGCCGGATCGGCGCCAAGGATCGCGGCCATCGCCTGCTGGAAGCCGCCGTCGTCTGGCGCGAACTGGCCCGCCGCTCGGGCGACGCCGCCGCCCTGCGCAAGGGCGCGGCCCAGGCCGAGGCCGCCGCCAAGGTCTTCGAAGCCGAACACAAGCCCGAAAGCCTGGCCGCCGCCCGCTGCGAGCAGGCGACCCTGGCCGTGCTGGGCGCCGACCTGTTCGGCGACGAAGGCCTGCACGCCGCCGCCGGCGCCACCCTGACCCTGGCCAAGACCGCGCCGGGCCACCGCTGCGCCATGGTCGAGGCCCTGCTGGCCGGGCTGGAAGGCCGGGTGGCCCTCGGTGAGAACGACCTGGACCGCGCCCTGGCCGCCGCCGAGGCCTTCGAGGCGCCGCTGCGGGGCCTGTCGGCCGCGCGCCGGGTCAAGGGCGGGGCCTCGCGCCTGCTTCTGGCCGACCAGCGCGCCGCCCGCGTCGAGCTGCTGCTGGCCTGCGCCGCCCGCCTGAAGGACCGCGCCCTGACCGAAGTGGCCCTGGCCGAGGCCAAGGAGGCCGAGGCGGGGCTGGATCCTGATTTCGAACCCCTGGCCTGGTCGCGGCTGGAGTCCCTGCGCGGGACGGCCCTGGTGCAGCTGGGCGAGCTGGACGGCGAGATCAACCACATCGCCGACGGCGTCGAGGCCCTGGTCAAGGCGTTGGAGCCGGTCACCGCCGACCATAGCCCCATGGACTGGGCTCGGGCCCAGGCCGCCCTGGGCGCCGGCCTGCAGGCCATGGGCGAGGCCACCACCTCGGAGCGCTGCTTCGAGCGGGCGGTCACCTGCTACGACCGCGCCTCGCACATCCTCAAGACCCAGCCGGCCCTGGCCCTGCGCGCCGTGGTCGCCAACAACCGCGCCCTCAGCCTGGCCCGCTGCGCCGAGCTGACCGCCGACCTGGCCGTGCTCGACGCCGCCGAGATGGCCTTCAAGGCCGAGCTGGCCGCGACCCCGGGGGCTCGTGACCCCGCCGCCTGGGCGGTGACCCAGATGAACCTGGCCCGGCTCTACGAGGCCCGGGTCGAGATCACCGGCCGCGACGACGGCCGCCTGGACCGGGCCGCTACCGCCCTGGCCAGCGCCTTCGACATCTTCGCCGAACTGGGCCTGAGGTCGCTGACCGACCTGGCGGCCCAGGGGTTGCAACGGGTCAAGCAGGCGCACGCCGCCTGACCCAGAATGAAACCGGACGGTCCCGAACGGGCCGAACCCAAGAACCAGTAGGGAAGACCCCGTGATCGCTTCGTTGCTCGCCGCCGCCGCTGTCTCGATCGTTCCGACGCCCACGGCCCAGCCCGCCGTCACCCAGGTCAAGGACGTCCAGCCGCAGATCGCCGAGGCGCTGCTCAGCTGCATGGTCAAGCGCGATGGCGGCCTGACCGCCTGCTCGGTGCAAAGCGAATTCCCGGCGGAGATAGGCGTCGGCAAGGCGGCCCTGAGCATGGCCTCGCAGTTCCAGGTCGACCTGATGGGCCCCGACGGCAAGAGCCGCGCCGGCTCGTTCATCGACGTCCCGGTCCGCATCCGCATCCGCTAGGGATCCGTCCCGGGCTCGACCTGAAACGCGACACGCCCTAGCTTGGCGGTGTAGCGTTTCGGGGGCGGCATGGGCGAGGGTTTCAAGGACGTGGACGTCTCCCGGGCGCTCTACCTCGTCCTCTATCTGTTCATCGTGATCATGGGTCTGCGCGGCGTGCCGGCGGCGGTCCGTCGTCGCGCTGAGGCGCCCCGCTGCAAGGCCTGCGAGACGCCGGTCGACGCGGACGCCGCGCCGCTGGGGCCGTGGGGCGGTTGGACGTGCCAGAGGTGCGGCGGTCCGGTCGAGCCGGCGCGCGAACCCGAACCCCGGACCGGCCCGCGGGGCTGGATGGACCAGTATCCGTGGGCGGTGTACGGCGCGATCTGGGGCCTGCTCGTTTGGGGCCTGCTGGTCGGCCGCGACCTGTGGCTGCGCGAGCCCATGCCCGACCCGCTGACCTTGCCGCTGACCGTCGCGGGTGGCCTCGGCGTCGGCTGGCTGCTGACCTTGATGCATCGGCGGCGCGGCTAGGCGCGGTTCCCCGGCCTTGCGTCGCCGTTTTCTCGATCCGCTCGTCCTGCCTCACTGGGGTTCGGGCGGCGGGCGGTCGTCGTCGGGGGAGGGCGGGGGATCGTAGCGGTCGTCAGGGCGCTGGTCGTCGGCGCGATCCCGCTCGCGCTCCTCGTCCCAGCGGCGGTCGCGTTCGGTCTCTTCCCAGGCCTCGCGGCGCGCACGTTCACGGCTGGCCGCCCGTTCCTCCTCCCGCAGCCGCCGGGCGAGCTCGAAGCCGCTGCCGGTTCGCTCGCGCTCCCACCGGTCGTCGGCCGGCCCGAGGGTCGCCAGGCCGTCATCCTCACCCGCCCGCGTGCTGCGGCTCGGCGACGCCGGACGGACCGTCGGCGTTGCGGTGAACGCCACCTCCCGGTCCTTCGCCATGGCCTGGGCGGCCTCGGACAGGCCGACGTCCAGGGGCGCAGCGCGGGGGACAGCCGCCTTGGGCGGTTCGACCACGCTGATGCGCAGGCCGCCGTCGCCGGCCGCCTCCGCCGGCGCGTCAGGTCGCGTCAGGGCGGGCCAGACCGCCATCGCCAGGCCGGCCGTCGTCACGACCGCCGCCGCGGCGACGCCGGCGATCAGGACCGTCTTGTTGTTGGGCAATTTCACTAGGGCGCTCCGGAGACGGAAGGCCTCTCGACATAAGGAACGGCGTGGGGAGACGCCAGTTCCGCGCGGAGCCTAAGCCGCCGCGACGTCGCCGGTCGTGCGGCGCATGCGCCAGAAGCGGATGGTGCGCAGGGCCGCGTCGCGGGGCAGGGCGGCGTAGAGCTCGCCATACTCCTTGGCCTTGCCCATGGCGTTGTCGTTGGGGTCCAGGATCAGCAGGGCGAAGGTCAGGAACAGGGCGCGGTCGAAGTCCGCCGCCTTGCAGACCACCGCCAGGGCGTCCAGTTCGCGGCGCTCGATGATCTTGCGGGCGGTGTGGAAGTCGATGTCGGCCAGCTCGGCCAGGGCGACCAGGAAGATGGTGGTGCGGTTGGCGCGGAGCATGGCGACCAGGGCCTGGGGCGTGACCGCGCCCCGCGCCTTCAGGGCGGTGATCTCCTTGACCGCCGCGTCGTAGTCGGCCGGCAGGGCTCCGTCGCTGGCCGCGACGCGATTGCGGCCGGCCTTGAGGGCGGCTTCCAGTATGGCCGGATCGACGTTGGCGTTGCGCTCCATGATCCGGTCGCGCAGGCGCGCCTCGGCCACGAAGTACATCTCGTTGAGCAGGTCCATCGGCAGGGCCTGGCGGTCGATCACCGCCTCGTGCAGCTCGGGATTGGCCGCCGCGCGGTCGACCGCCGCCTCGTGAGCCTGGCGCGACAGAACCGCGCCCTCGTTGCGCAGCAGCACGCCCAGGGTGGTGTCGTCGCCGCGCTGGACGATAGCGTCGGACACCAGGCTGGGCACGACCGGGCGCTGCGAGATGGCCCGCAGATGGTCCTGGCTCTGGGTGCGGGCCACGTGCAGCAGGTCGGCCTCGCTGAGCTGGGGCGCGCCCTGCAGGATCGGACGGGCGATGGCGATGCTGTCGCTGGCCAGGGCCCGGGTCAGGGACGGCGGCGGGGTGGCGCTCGTGCCCAGGCGCTCGGCCAGCTCGATCCGCACGGCCTCTTCCATCTCGCCGGCCAGCTGGCCCATCACGTCGTCGAACAGGCCCATCTCGACGTCGCCATGGCCGTCGGCGGTGAAGAACAGGTCGGTGACGCCGCGCAGCAGTTCGCGGCGGCGCGAGCTGGACGGCTCATCGGCCAGGGCGATGAGGTCGTGGAGGCGCGACTGGATCAAAGGCCTTGGTTCCGGGTCTTGGCGCGGCGGGCGGCGCTGTCGTCACCGTCGTCGTCGCCCCGCGCCCCGGCGGCCAGCCAGTCGGCCGAGCCGTGCATCGGGGCGGCGTCCTCGGCCGGCGCGGTCGCCGCGTCGGTGGTGATCAGCACCTGATGGTCGGGGCCGGCGGGCGGGATCGGATCGGGCGTCAGGCCGGATTCGCGGGCCACCGAATAGAAGCGGGCCCCGGTCACGCCGGTGTTGGCGGCGGCCACCTGGCGCGGGAGCGGCGGGGATGGCGCCGCCGGGGCGGGAGCCGCAGCCGGAGCTGAGGTCGGCGCGGAGGCGGGGGGGGCGGTCGTCATGCGGACGCTGCGATAGCCGGACCAGTCCTTGGCCGGACCCGGCGTGGCGGCGGCGACGACCGGCGCCGGACGGGGCGGGGCGGGCTGCGGGGCGGCGACGGGCGCGGACGGTCCGTCTTGGCCGGCCCGGTCGCGGCG
>NZ_JBWKPX010000055.1:0-9329 GCF_059418465.1 Caulobacter sp. GW821-FHT09A05 | reverse complement strand
CTGGTTGCAGGCCCAGCCCACGGCGACCCCGAGGACCATGGAGGCGATGATCAGATAGGCAAAACGTTTGTTCATGGGCTCCCCCTCGGAGCGCGCGGCGCCCGAGCGATTTGGTCGAGACGACGGCGCGAGGCGTTCGGCCCCGTCTCCCATCGCTTTCTGGTCATTGAGTCCTTGTGGCCGACGAAAACCGGTTCGTCCATGCCCCCAAGCCCGTCGTCGCGGCTTGGCCTGGAAAACGCCTCGGAACGCTGATATAGGGCGCCATGTCAAACCAAGAAAAAGCAATCGCCGCGGTCGAGCGGCTCAATCAGGAATACGAACGCGCCGTCGACGCCCTGCGGACCGCGCTTCGCGCCTATCTCGAAACCGGAACCCGGCCAGACCCGCAGACGCGGTTCGACGGCACGTTCGCCTATCCCGAGCTGCGGCTGATCTACGATCCCGAGGCCCTGCCGCCCAAGCTGGCGCGTTCGTACGCCCGGGTCAGCCGGCCCGGCGTCTACGCCACCACGATCACCAAGCCCAACCAGTTCCGAGACTACCTGGTCGAGCAGCTGACCCTGCTGATGAACGACTTCCAGGTCGAGGTCGAGATCGACCGCTCCAGCCAGGAGATCCCCTATCCCTACGTGCTGGACGCCAGCATCGACCTGAACCAGGCCGACGTCCGTTCCGAGGACATCGCCCGCTTCTTCCCGACCACCGACCTGGCCTTCATCGGCGACGAGATCGCCGACGGGGTCTGGAACCCGGCGATGGAGGAAAGCCGGCCGCTGGCCCTGTTCGACGGCCTGCGCACCGACTTCTCGCTGGCCCGGCTGAAGCACTACACCGGCGCGCCGGCCGAACACGTCCAGCAGTTCATCCTGTTCACCAACTACCATCGCTATGTCGACGAGTTCGTGCGCTGGGGCATCGAGCAGCTGGGCCAGGCCGACAGCCCGTACGAGGCGCTGTCGTGCTCGGGCGGGCTGATGATCACCGCCAACACCGCCAATCCCGAACTGGCGGTGGCCGAATCGACCTGGCGCAAGCACCAGATGCCGGCCTACCACCTGATGGCCCCCGGCGGCCGGGGCGTCACCCTGGTCAACATCGGGGTGGGCCCGTCCAACGCCAAGACCATCTGCGACCACCTGGCGGTGCTTCGCCCGCAGGCCTGGCTGATGATCGGCCACTGCGGCGGCCTGCGCGACACCCAGACCATCGGCGACTACGTGCTGGCCCACGCCTATCTGCGCGACGACCACGTGCTGGACGCCGTGCTGCCGCCCGAGATCCCGGTGCCGTCGATCGCCGAGGTCCAGCGCGCCCTCTACGACGCCGCCAAGGCGATCAGCGGCGACTCGGGTGATCAGCTGAAGAAGCGCCTGCGCACCGGCACGGTGGTCACCACCGACGACCGCAACTGGGAACTGCGCCACAGCCTCTCGGCCCTGCGCTTCAACCAGAGCCGGGCCGTGGCCATCGACATGGAGAGCGCCACCATCGCCGCCCAGGGCTATCGCTTCCGGGTGCCGTACGGGACGCTGCTGTGCGTGTCGGACAAGCCCCTGCACGGCGAGATCAAGCTGCCCGGCCAGGCCAACGCCTTCTACGAGCGGGCGATCAGCCAGCATCTGCAGATCGGCATCCTGACCTGCAAGCTGCTGCTGGAGGAGGGGGCCAACCTGCACTCGCGCAAGCTGCGGGCCTTCGACGAGCCGCCGTTCCGGTGATTGGGTTCCCGGGGGCAGGCGGCTCACGCACTTGCCCCCACCTGACCGCTGCGCGGTCTGTCCGCCCCCATAGGGGGCGGAGCCTTGCGCGCGAAGCTCTTCCCCCTCCGGGGGAAGACGATCGCGAAGCGATCCGTAGGGGGCAAGTGTCCGCCGTCCTACGCCTCCAGAAACCCCACCACCGCTTCCGCCAGCGCCGGCTCCATCACCGCGCTCAGGTGGTCGCCCGGGACCCGGATGGCGCGGCCGTCGGCCATCATGCCCGCCAGCGTGTCGGCCGAACCGTTGTCGTTGTCCCGCTGGCCGGCCACCACCAGGGTCGGGACGTCGATCGCGGCGATCTCGTCGGCCGAGGTCGCCGCGAACGAGGCCAGCACGCCCAGCATCGCCTCGGGCTTGAGGCCGCCGGCCGCCATCATCGCCTGGACCCGCCGGCCGGCCCGGGGATCCTTGGCCGCGTCGCCGTGCCGGACGCCGTCCTCGAACATCGCCGCCCGCGCCCCGGCCTCCATCAGTCCGCGGTCGCCCATGCCGCCCAGGACCAGCTTCCGCGGCCGCGCGCCACGCACCAGCATCCGCACCGCCGTGCGCGCCCCCAGCGAATAACCAGCCAGGTCGTAGTCCCTCAGGTGCAGGTGGGCGACCAGGGCCTCCTGGTCGCGGGCCAGCACGTCGGGCGGCCAGGCGGCCGGATCGGTCGGGGCGTCCGAGCGGCCATGGCCCCGCAGGTCGGGCGCGATCACCCGCCGGCCCGTGGCCGCCACGGCGGCGGCGATTCCCGGCAGGAACCAGTTGCTCTCGGCGCTGGCCAGGAAGCCGTGCAGCATCAGGATCGGCCAGCCCGCCGGGTCGCCCAGCGTGCGATAGCCGATCGAGACGCCGTCGAAGCTCTGGAAGCGGTGCAGGTCGGTCATGGGCGCACACTACACGCCGGGATGAATGGATTTGAAGCCGTCTCGCTTTCGTCACCGGGCGGCGCTAACAAGCGCGCCATGACCCGTCACATCGTCCTGCAAGGCGTCGAGAACTTCCGCGATTTCGGCGACTACGCCGCCGGCGCGGGCCGCTTGAAGAAGGGCCTGCTGTTCCGGGCCGCCCACCAGGCCCAGGCCACCGACGACGACCTGGCCGCCATGGCGGGCCTGGATCTCCGCACCATCGTCGACCTGCGCCGGCCCAACGAGCGCCGGCGCGATCCGTCGCGGCGCTGGGCGGGTTTCGCCGCCGAGGTCATCGACAACGACCAGGGCGTGACCGGCGAGGATCCCTGGCAGGCCTTCCTGCGCGGCTCGGACCTGTCGGTGGCGTCGATCCGCGGCTACCTGGTCGACTACTACCGCCGCGCCCCGTTCGCCGAGCGGCACCTGGACCTGTTCCGCCGCTACTTCCAGGCCCTGGCGGCGGCGCGCGGACCGGTGCTGATCCACTGCGCGGCGGGCAAGGACCGCACCGGCCTGCTGGCCGCCCTGACCCACCACGTGGCCGGGGTCGCCGACGACGACCTGGTCGACGACTACCTGCTGACCAACGACGAGGAGCGCTTCGCCCGCCGCGGGCCGAAGTTCGCCGACCTGCTGGAGGTCGAGCTGGGCCGCCGCCCGTCCGACGCGGCGGTGCGCGCGGCCATGGGCGTCGAGGCCGACTACCTGGCCGCCGCGATCGCGGCGATGAAGGCGCGGCACGGCTCGCTGGACGGCTACCTGGAACAGGCGGTCGGCCTGGACGCGGCCGGGCGCGAAGCCGTGCGGGCGCATATCCTGCTGTAGGGCGGACAGCATCTCGAGCCCAGGATGTAGCCGTCATTCTCGCCCTTGTGGCGAGAACCCCTCGTCTAGCTGACGGTGAAGCGCCGTGGCGCGTTATCGCGCCACACTCCCGCACCTGCGGCGCAAAGAGGGGTTCCCGCCACAAGGGCGTGCGTCACCCGAGACCGACAATTGCTCGCGGCCGCGATCTGACGGTCCGGATCGGGCTCCGCTGCAGATGGTGGGACGGGACCCGTCGCGGACGTTGCGTCGTGGGCCTTTTGCGCCCCTAACGCTGCACCCCGAGCGCTTTCAGTTGCTCGACCCCGTTGGTGTTCTTCGGGTTCAGCACCAGCGACTGGCGGTAGGCGGCGATCGCCAGGGCCTTGTCGCCGTTCTTGGCGTAGGCCTCGCCCAGGCTGTCGAAGGCGTTCCAGCTGTCCGCGTGGATCTCGGTGTCCAGCCGAAGCAGGGCGATCGCCGCGCCGATGTCCCCGTCGCCCATGCGCTGGTAGCCCCAGCTCACAAGCTCGTCGTCGGAGAGCGTGAAGTTGGGCTCCCGGGCCTTGAAGGCCTCGTAGACGCTCGACGTCTTGCCGAAACCCTGGCGAGCCAGTTCGGCGGCGAAAGCCGCGCGGGTGGGCGGCGCGCCCTGGCTGTGGGTCACGCGGGTGGTCAGCAGATGGGCGGGCGCGCCGCTCTTGGCGGCCGGCAGGTCTAGGAACGCCCGGCTGGCTGCGTCGCCTTTCAGATAGGCGTCCAGGAACCGGCGGACATAGGTCTCCATCCAAGCGGTTGCGGTCGACAGCTCGTCCTTGTCGTACTCGTCGTAACGGCTGTCGCCCAGCAGCCGCTGGCCGAACATCACCGAGAAGTTCTCGTGCGCCATCGGGGCCAGCGTCACGCGGTAGACATCGGCGTACTTCATGTGATTGAGCGGGCTGGTGACCTCGTTGCGCCCCTCCGACAGCTCCTCGATCTCACGCGGCCGAGCGGCGATAAAGAGCAGCGGTGCGGTGGCGCGGGCCTCGGTGGCGTAGGCGGCCTGCTTAAGCAACTGGGGCCAGTACCGGACTGAGCCGTCCAGGGCGACCAGGGCGTCGATGCGGCTATCCTTGGCCGCGGCCAGAACATTGGCCAGGCCGCCCCAGCTATAGCCGATCACGGCCAGGCGGTTGGTGTCGGCCTGGGGAAGGCCATGGGCGTAGCCGATCAGGAATTCGATGTCGCCCGCCTGGGCCTCGACGCCCTCCAGGTCGGTTGTCATGTCGCGCTGAGCCTGACCCAGGCTGGGGCTCGCGATGACCACATAGCCCTGGCTGGCCAGGTATTCGCACAGGTCGGCGTTCTCGGACGCCCAGGCGCTGAAGCTGGGGGCGTAGATCACGACCGGGAACTTGCCGGGCGCCGCGGCCGCGTCGCGACGGGCCTGCATCGGCGCGGCCAGCTCGGCCTTGGCGCGCTGCGGCGACAGGGCGCCGGTCCGTTGCCGGGTGAACGCGGCCTCCAGGGCCGCGCGCTCGGCGGGGGTGTGCTCGAAATCGTCGTCGCTGGCGACGATCTTGAGATAGTCGGCGACGGTCATGATCGGTTTGGCGGTGTTCGCCGCCGGGTACCAGACGAAGGTCTGGATCGGCCGCGCTCGCTCTCCGGTGACAACCTTACCCGTCGCGACGTCGGTGAGCCCGCGATAGGCGCGGGAGAAATCGTATTGCTCGACGACCTTCAATCCTACCGCGTGCGGGCCGGGCGGGTTCGCGCGGGTGAAGTTGGAGTTGGCGAGGCCTACGGACGGTGCGGCGAGAAGCAACAGCAACAGAAACAATACGCGCATGTCTTTCCCCTCGGGCGGGGCAGCCATGGCCGCGTTCCCGAACGGCGCCAACTAAAGCTTCTGTAATGTGAAGCTGAGAGATCCAGGCGCCCGTATCGCCAGCAGGCGCGCCGGGTGCTTGCGTTTTCCACCCCGAACAACGATCAGCATGTCCGCGCTCAGCGCCGGCGGCGGACATTGTCGGTCGCGGTGGATCCCGTCATTTCAGGGCGGGAATGACGAACGATAGGGACGGGAATCCGAGGCTCGCTTTGACCCGTGACAAACGCCCGTTTCAAAGCCACGCTCCCCCCAGCCGCCGCGCAGACGACGGCCGCGCAAACAGGGTGGAATCCGTATGAGTGAGGTCTCGGCCGCCGCGGCGGCGCCGGCGAGCGGCGAGCCGGTCGCCCCGCTGAAGTCCGGCCTGCCGCGCGGCGCGCTCGCCTGGATCCTGCAGCAGGGCGCGCGCGACCCCTATGTGATCCTGATCACCATCTACATCTTCTCGCCCTACTTCTCACGGGTGCTGGTCGGCGATCCGGTCGCGGGTCAGGCCCTGGTGGCCAACATCTCCACGACCTACGGCCTGCTGACCGCCCTGACCGCGCCGCTGCTGGGGGCGATGATCGAGCAGTACGGGCCGCGCAAGCCGATGCTGGGCGGCGTGCTGGCGGTGATGGTCCCGGCCCTGGTCGCCCTGTGGTGGGCCATGCCGGCGGGCGGCCTGCCGCTGATGGCGACCAGCGCCCTGCTGATCGTCCTGGGTCTGGTCTACAATTGGGGCGACGTGCTGAGCAATTCGCTGCTGGGCCGGGCGGCGGGAGCCGTCCCGGGCCGGGCCGCCCTGATCTCGGGCCTGGGCTACGCGGTGGCCAACGGCCTGTCGGTGGCCCTGCTGGTCTTCATGCTGTGGGGCATGGTGCTGCCCGGCCAGGTCGACTGGCCCGGCGTGCCGCGCGCGCCGCTGTTCGGCCTGGACCCGGCCAGGAACGAGCCCAGCCGGATCTCCGGGCCGCTGTCGGCGGCGGTCATGCTGCTGGGCGCGATCCCGTTCTTCCTGTGGACCCCCGACGCGGTCCGCACCGGCCGCGGCTGGATGGCCAGCCTGCGGGCCGGGATCGCCATGCTGCGCGACATCTTCGGCGACCTGCGCGGCCATCGCGACGTCGCCCTCTTCCTGGGCGCGCGCATGCTCTACAACGACGGCATGACGGCGCTCCTGGTGTTCGGCGGGCTGCTGGCGGCCGGCCTGATGAAATGGGGCGCGCTGGAGATGCTGGCCTACGGCATCTCGCTGAGCGTCTTCGGGGTGGTCGGCGGCCTGGCCGCGCCGTGGTTCGATCGCACGCTGGGCCCGCGCAAGGCCGTGCAGCTGGAGATCGCCGCCTCGCTGGCGGTGCTGGTGGCCACCCTGGGCATGGGCCGCGAGAAGATCCTCTATTTCTGGTCCTACGACCCGGCGGCCCATGCGCCGGTCTGGAACGGGCCGCTGTTCCGCACCGCGCCGGAGCTGATCTATCTGGGCCTGGGCCTGCTGATCGCGGTGTTCGTCACCGCCCAGTACGCCTCCAGCCGCACCCTGCTGATCCGCCTGTGCCCGCCGGACAAGACGGCGGCGTTCTTCGGGCTCTACGCCCTGTCGGGCACGGCGACGATGTGGCTGGGCTCGCTGCTGGTGGCCCTGGCCACGGCGGTGTTCAAGAGCCAGGTCGGCGGCTTCCTGCCGGTGGCCGCCCTGCTGCTGATGGGCTTTTGCGTGCTGTTCCTGGTCAGGGGCGGCGGGCGGGAAACCTGATTCCGCGCCCTGAATGCGTAGCGTCCGGACGCGGGGGGCGGTATCACCCGCCGATGCGTCACGTCGTCCTCATCAGCGCCCCCTGGCGCGACCCGGTCTGGGCCGCGGCCCCGTGGCGGGACGAATCCTACGCCTGCGCGCTGATCTCCGGCGGCCAGGCGGGGCGGTGGTCCTATCTGCTGCGCGAGCCGGACGCCACGCTGGCGCTGGACGCCGCCGACCCTCGCGACCCCTTCGCGGCCCTGGCCGAGCTGGTCGGGCCGCACCAGGGCGTGGACCCCGAGGGGCCGCCGTTCCAGGGCGGGGTCGTGGGCCTGGCCGCCTACGAGCTGGGCGACCGGGTCGAGCCCCTGGGCCTGGCGCGCACCGGCTGGCCCGACCTGGCCTGCGCCCGCTATCCGGCCCTGCTGGCCTTCGACCACCTGCAGCGGCGGGTTCTGGCGATCGGCCGCGGCGGATCGCAAGGCTTCGCCCGGGCCCGCGCCGAATCCGCCCTGCGCTGGCTGGACGTCCCCGCGCCCCCGGCGCATGACGGCGCGCTGTGCGAGGCGCTGAGCGCCAGCGACGGCGAGGCCTACGAGGCGGCGGTGGCGGAGGTGGTCGAGCGCATCGTCGGCGGCGAGATCTTCCAGGCCAACATCGCCCGGGCCTGGACCGGGCGGCTGGTCGCCGGCGCCCATCCGTTCGACCTGTTCGCCCGCCTGCGCGCCGACAGCCCCGCGCCGTTCTCGGCCTATCTGCGCCTGCCGGGCCGGGCCCTGGTGTCCAACTCGCCGGAGCGGTTCCTGAAGGTAGCCGTCAAGGACGGGGGCGGCGAGCTGACGATCGAGACCCGGCCGATCAAGGGCACCCGCCCGCGCGGCGCCGACCAGGCCGAGGACGCGCGGCTGATCGCCGAGCTGTCGGCCAGCGCCAAGGACCGGGCCGAGAACCTGATGATCGTCGACCTGATGCGCAACGACCTGGCGCGGGTCAGCCCGCCCGGCAGCGTCGCGGTCCCCGAGCTGTTCAAGGTCGAGACCTTCGCCAATGTCCATCACCTGGTCTCGACGGTGACCGGCCGGCTGGCCCCGGGCCTGGCGGTGGCCGACCTGCTGCGCGCGGCCTTCCCGCCCGGCTCGATCACCGGCGCGCCCAAGGTCCAGGCCATGAAGGTCATCGCCCAGCTGGAGACCCCGCGCGGCCCCTATTGCGGCTCGCTGTTCTGGGCCGGGGCCGACGGGACGCTGGAGTCCAGCGTGCTGATCCGCACCGTCGGCCTTGAACAGGATCGGGAGGGTTGGCGTTTGGAAGCCAGGGCCGGGGCGGGCGTCGTCGCCGACAGCGATCCGCATGCCGAGCGCCTGGAGACCGAAGCCAAGTTCGCCGCCCTGCGCCGGGCCCTGATGGAGCCGCCCCGCGGATGACAGACGCCTTTCCCCTGGACGATCGCGGCCTGTTGCTGGGCGACGGCCTGTTCGAGACGATGCTGTGGACCGGCGGCGACCTGCCGCACCTGGACGCCCACCTGGCCCGGATGGCGGCCGGCTGCGAGATCCTGGGCCTGCCCGTCTTCGACCTGGACGCGGCGCGCGCGCTCTGCCGGGCCGCGCCGGCCGAGGCGGGGCTGGACCAGGTCCGCGCCGCCGTGCGCCTGACCCTGACGGCCGGCTCCGGCGGGCGGGGGCTGGACCGCCCGGCCGCCCCGGTCCCGCGCCTGGCGGCGACGGCCGCCGCCGCTCCGGTCGCCACCACGCCGGTCGACCTGGTCCTGGCCAGGACCCGCCGCAACGAGGGCTCGCCCGCCGCGCGTCTCAAGACCCTGTCCTATGTCGACAACGTGCTGGCCCGCGCCGAGGCCCGGGCGGCCGGCGCGGACGAGGCGGTGATGCGCAACAACCGCGGCGACCTGGCCTGCGCCGCGGCGGCCAACCTGTTCTGGGTGGCGGGCGGATCGCTGTTCACCCCGGCCCTGCACTGCGGCGTGCTGGACGGCCTGGCCCGTCGGCGGGTGATGGCGGCGGCGCGCGAGCTGGACGTCGACGTCCACGAGGTGGCCAGCGGGGCGGAGGCCCTGGACGCGGCCGAGGCGGTGTTCCTGACCAACAGCCTGGTCGGCGTGCGGCCGGCCCGGCGCTTCGAGGGCGAGACCTTCGGACCCCATGCGCTGGTCGAGCGCCTGCGCGAGGCGATGCAGCCCTAGCAGGCCGTTGAAGAAGTCTCCCGGCGGGCGATGAAGTCGGCTTCGTCGCCGCTGTGGAAGCAGATTTGGC
>NZ_JBWKPX010000054.1:0-9526 GCF_059418465.1 Caulobacter sp. GW821-FHT09A05 | reverse complement strand
AACGCCTTGGCCGCCAGGTGCAGCATCACCGCGCTGTCCTTGCCGATCGAGTACAGCATCACCGGCTTCTCGCACTCGGCCGCCACCTCCCGCAGGATGTGGATGCTCTCCGCCTCCAGACGCTGCAGGTGCGTCAGACGCGCCGGGGACAGGGCGGGGGCGGTCTTGATCGGTGCGTTCATCGTCATGCCGGCGCCCTCTCGAAATCGGAGGGGTCGAAAGCCCCCGACGCGACGAACCAGGGATTGGCGAAGGCGGTGTCGTCCGGTACGCGCGACAGGTGGTAGCTGAACAGCTCGCCCCCCACGCGCCGGACCATGCCGCCCGCCGCCCTGAGCACCGCGTCGCCGGCCGCGATGTCCCAGGCCATGGTCCGGCCCAGCCGCGGATAGAGGTCGGCCTCGCCGCTGGCCACCTTGCAGAGCTTCAGCGACGAGCCCGCCGACACCAGGTCGGCGACATCGAACCGCGTCAGGTAGTCGCTGGTCTCCGCGCCCATGTGGCTGCGGCTGGCGACGACGCGCAGGCCGGCGGCGGAAGGCCGACCGGCCTTGAGGGGCGTCCAAGGACCGAACTGGCCGTCGGGACCGAGGACGCTGCTCCGCGCGCCAGCGCCCTCCCCGGCGTAGATCACGCCCAGGGCCGGCGCGTAGACGACGCCCAGGCGCGGTTCGCCATCCTCCACCAGGGCGATGTTGACGGTGAACTCGCCGTTGCGGCTGATGAATTCCTTGGTGCCGTCCAGCGGGTCGACCAGGAAGAAGCGGTCGCCGACCTGGGGATGCGCGCCGGCCTCGGCGGCCTCCTCCGAGACGACCGGGATATCGGGGAACTGCTCGGCCAGGGCGCGAAGGATCACCGCCTCGGCCGCGGCGTCGGCCAGGGTGACCGGCGAGCCGTCGCCCTTGTGGCTGACGCCCACGTCCTGGCGGGCGTAGATGTCGAGGATCACATCTCCCGCGGACTTGGCGATCCGTATCAGCGCATCCAGCATCCCGCGGCTCCAGCTAAATTACTAAACTGGTGTAGTATTTTTTCGCGGGCCGGGCGAACCTGTCCATGGCCCGCGACGCGGCTCATCGCGTCCGCGATCGCGGCGCCGCAACATGACGAGGCGAGATGACCAGGCGCGACAAGAGTCAGGACGACCTTCATTCGCCGCCCCGCACGGTCGAGGATGTTCCGGGCCACGACGCCCTGGTCGGCGGGCTGGAGGTCTGGCCGCAGCTGGATCCCTTCGCCGCCACGGTGCGCTGGCAGCTTCTGCAGCTGGGCCAGCTGGTGCAGCGGTCGGTCGACCGGGTCGCGGCGGCCAATGGCCTCAGCCACGCCGAAGTCGCGATCCTGGGAGCCCTCAAGCGGTTCGGCCCCCCGTTCGAGGCCTCGCCCAGCCAGCTCCAGAGCGCCCACTGGGTCACCCTGCCCGGCCTGACCAAGCCGATCGCGCGGCTGGAGGCGCTGGGCTACGTCACGCGACGGCCCAATCCCGAGGACCGCCGCAGCGTCATCGTCAAGCTGACGCTCGAAGGCAATCGCCGGATGACCGACATCATCGAGAACCAGGCGCCGCCGGAATATTGGGCGATCGCCAATCTCGACCCCGAGCGCCGCGCCCGGCTCGAAGCCGTGCTGCCCGACCTGCTCGACCTTCTGCTGGCCTCCGTCCCGGCCGACGATCAGGCCGGCTTGGACATCACGTAGTTCAGGGCCAGCCGGCCGCCATCGGCATAGAGCGTCTGGCCGGTGACGTAGGAAGCGTCCTCGCTGGCCAGGAACGCGGCCACGCCGGCCATCTCGTCGGCCTCGGCGAAACGGCCCAGCGGCGTGCGCGACAGCATCATGTCGATCGCCGGCTGGTCCAGCGCCGCCTCCGTCATCGGCGACCAGGTCGGGCCCGGACCGATGGCGTTGACCCGCACGCCGTGCCTGGCCATGGCCAGCGCCATGACCTTGGTCAGCATCGAGAGGCCGCCCTTGCTGGTACAATAGGCCGGCGAGGTTTCGACCCCGAGCACGGCGCCGACCGAGGAGATGAGGATGATCGCCCCCTTGACCCCGCTGGCGATCATCCGCCGCGCCACGGCCTTGCCGACGACGAACGGTCCCACGAGATTGACCGACAGCACCTTGGTGAAATCCTCCAGGGGCGTGTCGTAGAACGGCTGGCCGCCCTTGCTGATCCCGGCCGAGCAGACCGCCAGGGCGATCGGCCCGACCTCGGCCTCGACCGTCTCGACCAGGGCCTCGACCGCCTTCTCATCGGTGGTGTCGCAGGCGATGAAACGGGCCCAGCCGCCCGCCGCCCGGATAGCCTCGGCTTCGCCCTCGCCCAGCTCGGCTTGCAGGTCGGTCATGACCACGCGAACGCCGTCGCGGGCGTAGCGCCGGGCTATGGCCAGGCCGATGCCGCCCGCGGCCCCGGTGATGATCGCCACCTTTCCCTCCAGGCTCATCGGTCCGCTCCGGACTTGCGGTCCCAGAAGGAGCCGCCATCGACGCGGATGTTCGCGCCCGTGGTGTAGCTCGACGCGTCCGACGCCAGGTAGAGCGCCGCGCCGACGATCTCGTCGGGGTCGCCCCAGCGGTTCAACGCGGTGCTGCGCCGCGCCTCCTCCTCGGTCGCCCATTCGCCGGCGATGTCGGTGAGGAAGCCGCCAGGGGAGATGACATTGACCCGCACCTTGGGCGCGAACTCCTGGGCCAGGGCGATCGACATGGCGTTCAGCGCCGCCTTGGCCCCGGCATAGGGTGCGATCCAGGGCGAGGGCTTCACGGCGCCGATCGACGAGACGTTGATGATGCTGCCGCCCGCGCCGGCGGCCATCCGGCTCCCGACCAGGGCGGTCAGGCGGAACGGGCCCTTGAAATTGACCGCCACGACCTTGTCGAACAAGGCCTCGCTCGTTTCGACGCTGGACGGCGCGACCGGCGACAGGCCGGCGTTGTTGACCAGCACGTCGAGGCGGCCGAACGCCGCCCAGGCCGCCTCGGCAAGCGCGTCCACCTCATCCCAGCGCCCGACATTGCACGGCAGGGCCGCCGCGCGGCGACCCAGCTGCACGATCTGGGCGGCCGTCGCGTCGCAAGCCTCCGCCTTGCGGCTGGACACGACGACGTCGGCGCCGGCGCGGGCGAACCCCAGCGCCATGGCGTGGCCCAGGCCGCGCGTGCCGCCGGTGATCAGGGCGACCTTGCCGGTCAAGTCCAGGCCGTTCATGCGGTCGCCTCCAGATAGGACGCCAACTTGGCCCGCGCCGCCGTTCGCCGGCTGGGCAGGTGCTCGCTCGGAAAGAAGCCGGGATGCGGTTCGACGCCGCGCGCCAGGGCCCTGGCCACCGACGCCAGGTGCACCTCGGTCGGTCCGTCGGCGATGCCGAACATCGCCGCCAGGCCCAGATACTTGCCGAACGCCATCTCGTTGGATGCGCCCAGGGCCCCGTGCAGGTGCATGGCCTTCCAGACGATGTCCTTGGTGATGTCGGCGGTCGCGACCTTGACCATCGCCACCGCCAGGCGGCCCTCGCGGCCGTGCCCCAGGCCGGCGTCGAACATCCAGGCGGCGTGCAGCACCTGGAGCCGGAACTGGCGCAGGGCGATGGCGCTGGACGCCAGGTCGTTCTGCACGCTCTGCAGGTCGATCAGCCGGCCGCCCGCGACCTCGCGGCTGACCGCGCGCTCGGTCATCATGTCGATCATGCGCTGGCAAAGGCCGATCGCGCGCATGGCGTGATGGATGCGGCCGCCGCCCAGGCGCGCCTGGGCCACGGCGAAGCCCTGGCCCCGCCCGCCCAGCCGCGCGCTGTCGGGCAAGCGCACGCCGTCGAAGCGGATATAGGGGTGGCCGCCCACGCCCTCGGGCTCGCCGAAGAAGCCGACCTCGCGGACGATCTCCAGGCCCGGCGTGTCGCGGGGGACGATGAACAGGGTGTTGCGCTGGTGAGGCTCGGCGTCCGGATCGGTCACCGCCGCCACGATGATGAAGTCGGCGTACTGGGCGTGGCTGGCGTACCATTTGTCGCCGGTGATCCGCCAATCGTCGCCGTCCCGGACCGCCCGGGTCCTCAGGCGGGTGGGATCGGCGCCGCCGGTCGGCTCGGTCATGGAAAAGCAGGAATAGACCTCGCCCGCCACCAGCGGCTCCAGGTAGCGCGCCTTCTGCTCGGGCGTGCCGAAGGCGGCGAGGATCTCGGAATTGCCGCTGTCGGGCCCCTGGCAACCGAACACCACCGGGCCCCAGTCGGTGCGGCCGAGGATTTCGTTGAGATGCAGCAGATGGACCTGGCCGATCCCCGCCCCTCCGTCATGAGCCGGCAGGTGCGCCGCCCACAGGCCGCGCCGCCGGACCTCGGCCTGGAGGGGCGCGAGCGCCGCCCTCGCCGCCTTGTTTCCCCGGTCATAGGGCGCGCTCATGTCGTCGAACACCAGGTCCATCGCCTCGACCTCCTCGGCGACGAAACGGCGGACCCAGTCGAGCTCTTCCTCGAACACCGGCGCGATGCTGAAATCCACCATCGACTTTCCCTTCCTAGGCTTGGCCGCGCGCCATCTCGCCGGCCTTGGCGGCCAGGCGCAGCACGAAGTTCTCGGAATCGGCGGCGTGGGCCTGGCGGCCGCTTTTGAAGCGCGCGTAGTGGCGCTCCATGATGACCGCCAGCTTGTACTGGGCCAGCACCATGTAATAGGTCAGGTGCTCGACGGATCGGCCGGTCTTCTCGGCGTAGTAGTCGGCCAGGTCCTCGCGATAGGGGAAGTCGGCGGCGTCGAAATAGCCGGCCGGGCTCGGGTCGTTCCGTCCGCGGAAGCCGTAGCAGACCCAGCCGAGGTCCAGCAGCGGATCGCCGACCGTGGCCAGCTCCCAGTCGATCATCGCCGCCACCCGGGCCGGCGCCGTGCGTTCGAACAGGCAGTTGGCGAAGCTGTAGTCGCCATGGATGATCCCCGCCGGCCCGGCGTCCGGCGTATTGGCCGCCAGCCAGTCGGCGGCGTAGGCCAGGCCGGGTAGCTCCCGTCCGACATAGTTCTCGGTCTCGGCGTAGGAGGCCAGCTGGCTGCGCCAGCGCTCGACCTGCCGCGCCAGGAACCCCTCGGGCTTGCCGAACCCCTCCAGGCCGACGGCGCGATAGTCGACATTGGCCAGGCGGGCGATGCCGTCGACCAGGGCGAAGCCCAGGTCGCGGCGGTCCTTGCCCGGTCGGTCGAACGGCGCGGGCGGCGGCTCGCCATGGCCCAGCCAGCCGTCGACCAGGGCCATCAAATAGAAGCGCGCGCCGATCACCGACGGATCGTCGCAATAGGCGATGAAGCGCGGGTGCGGCACGTCCGTCCCGGCCAGGGCCGCCAGGACCCTGGCTTCCCGCGCGATGATCTTCTCGCTGTCGGGACGCGGCCGCTCCGGCGGCCGGCGCAGCACCACCTCGGGACCGTCCCGCCGGATCGCCATGACCAGATTGCTGGCGCCGCCGCTAAGCACCCTGGTCCGCACGGGGCCCTGGCCGAGGCCGGGGGCATGGGCGTCGAGCCAGGTCTCCAGCCGGATCTGTTGGTCGCTCGTCATGTCCGGACGGTGCGCGCGCCCCCGGCCTTTCGCAAGACTGACAGTCCATTGAATATATGCTAGTCCAGCATCCATCGAGTAGGCGATGTTCGCCGCTCGCCCATCCCGGATCCGCGCGTGAACGCTTCCAGTCCCGCCCCGAAGGCGCCTTCCCTTCGCGAGGCCCAGCGCGCCATGACGCGCGACCGCCTCCGCCAAGGGGCGCGGGCCGTGTTTTCCGAGCGCCCCTACATGGAAGCGACCATCGACGAGATCGCCCTGCGATCCGGGGTCGCGCGGGCCACCTTCTATCTGCACTACGACAGCAAGCGGGCCCTGCTGCGCGACCTGCTGGTCGAGGACATGACGGCGCACCGGCGCCTCTATCGTCGCCTCGCCGGCCTGGGCGCGGAGCCCGCCCCGGCCGACCTGGAACAATGGGTCCGCCGGTACATGAAGGTGTTCAGCGACCGCCGCGCGGCCTTGTCGCTGTTCAACCTGGTGATCGGCTCGGACCCGAGCTTCCTGGCGGACATCGCCCGCGAACGCGACGCCCTGTTCGACGACGTCGGCGAAAGCCACCCCGCCTTCCATTTCGGCGCCGATCCCGCCGGACGCCGGCGCCGCATGGCCGCCCACCTGCTGGTCTTCAAGATCGAGCAGTTCTGCCTGCACGCCGCCTTCGCCGACTGGGACGCCGACCTGGACGCCGGCGTCGTCATCCTGACCCAGGACCTGGCGGCCTTCCTGCGCGGCTGAGGCGCCGTCGATCGCGGGATATCGCAGGCGCGCTAAGCACGGCGCCAGGCCGGCCGGCGACTTGTCGCGCCGCCGACTTTGGCCTTTTCGTGGGCGGCGGCAGTTTCCTCCCGGTCGCTGTTGCCTGGCTCCTCGGTTCGCCAGGACCTGGGCGCCGAGGCGCGTCGCCGTCTCGGCGCCTGCTTTTCCAGTCTCCATCCGCGGGTATGGCCGTGCGACTTTGCTTCAAGGATCATGGCGAGACCGGCAGCGGGCCGAACGGCGCGGCGCCATCCGTGACGCCGCTTGGCGCGGATCGCCCCGCCAACCAAGGCGCGCCGGCTCCATGGGGCGAAGGCCTGGTCCCCTGGACCGGGCTGGACGGCCTCGCGGCGGCCCTGGCCGGGGCTTCGCTGGAGGCCACGCCGCCGAGCCTGGCCCTCCTCCGCGACGGATTCGACGGCCGCGCCCTCGCCTCGGGAGACGACCAGGCGGGCCGTCTTTGGCGCATCGGCCGCTGGCTCGCGACCCAGACCACCCGACGGCCAGGGTCGCTGCAGATCATCGACGACTGGACGGTCGTCGTCGACCGGCGGCTCGTGCAGAGCGACGCGGCGGGAAACATCCGCGAGCTGTCGTCCCGGCCGAAGGACCAGGGAACCCGGCTCGCCAGCCTGGCGTGCTGGGGACGCCGTCGCTAGGTCGTCCGCGCTCTGAGTGGTTCATGCGATCGACGACAGCCGGCCTGTCTGGCGGCGGGCCTGTCTCGCAAAGGTCGGCTCGATGGAAGAAGTGGCTGGGGAACTAGGACTCGAACCTAGAATGACGGTACCAAAAACCGCAGTGTTACCATTACACCATTCCCCAGCAGGAACGGCGAGACCCGTCTGGGCCCGGCGAGGCGGTGGAGATAGCGCAGGAGTCGGACGGATGCAACGCCGCTTTGAACTTCTTTTTTTCCACCGTTTTTCTTTTTGTGGAGGGATTTTTGTCGCTTGCGAGACCGCCGGGGCCTGTCTATAAGCCGCCCTCCAAGTCGGAGTGTGGCTCAGTCTGGTAGAGCACTGCGTTCGGGACGCAGGGGTCGCAGGTTCAAATCCTGCCACTCCGACCATTTCTTTCCCGAGATTTCCCAAAAAGCACGACCTCGCGGGGTCGCCCCGTCGAGGGCGGCGCGCCGTGCCGTTCGCGCGAGCGGTCGCCAAGTTTAGAGCGCCGGAAACCAGGGTTGCGCGCAGTTCATTTGACCGTGACGCCAGGGTCGCTACTAGCTTGCGCGACACGAGGCAGCAGGACGTCCGATGAAGCAGTTTCTCATGACCGTGGCCGGCGTTTTCGTCGGCTTGGTGTTGTTCCTGGTCGGCGTCCCCTTCCTCCTGATCGTCATGGCGGCCAGCGCCGCCCGTCCCGCCCCGATCCCCACCCACACCGTGCTGCAGCTGGACCTGCGCGGCGGCCTGTCCGACCAGGAGCCGCAGAACCCGTTCGCCGCGCTCGGCGGCGGGGGCGGCCAGTCGGTGATGTCGATCATCGAGACGCTGCGCCGGGCCGAGGCCGACGACAAGGTCGAGGCGGTGCTGGTGCGCCTGCCCGAGGGCGGCATGGCCCCGGCCGCGGCCGACGAGTTGCGCCTGGCCTTCAAGCACTTCCGCGCGGTCGGCAAGAAGCCGATCTTCGCCCACAGCCAGGGGCTCTATCCTTCGGGCCTGGTCACCTCGACCTACATGCTCGGCGCGGCCGCCAGCGAGTTCTGGATGCAGCCCGACAGCTCGCTGCAGGCCGTCGGCGCGTCCAGCGAGGAGATGTTCTTCAAGCGCTTCTTCGACAAGTACGGCGTCAAGGCCGACTACGAGCAGCGCTACGAGTACAAGAACGCGGTCAACCCGTATCTCCATAGCGACTACACGCCGGCCCATCGCGAATCGACGCTGTCGTGGATGGGCTCGGTCTACACCACGGCCCTGACCACGGCCGCCCAGGACCGCAAGGTCGATCCCGCCGCCCTGATCAAGACGATCGAGGCCGGGCCCTACAGCGCCGAGGAGGCCAGGGCCAAGGGCCTGATCGACCGGGTCGGCCAGGTGAAGGACGCCCAGGACGCCATGCTGTCGCGGGCCGGCAAGGGCGCCAAGCTGCTGGACTTCGACGACTACACCTCGCGCGCCAAGAAGGCCCCGGCCAAGACCGGCCCGACCATCGCGGTGGTCTCGGCCGAGGGGGCGATCATGACCGGCAGCGGCGAAGGCGGCTCGCCATTCGGCGGCGACAGCACGATCTATTCCGACCAGGTGGCCAAGGCCCTGTACGACGCGATCGACGACAAGGACGTCAAGGCCATCGTGTTCCGGGTCTCCTCGCCCGGCGGCTCGGACACCGCGTCCGAACAGATCCTGGCCGCCGTGAAAGCGGCCAGGAAGGCGGGTAAGCCCGTCGTGGTCAGCATGGGCACCTATGCGGCCTCGGGCGGCTACTGGATCAGTTCCGGCGCCTCGGCGATCGTCGCCGAGCCCACCACCCTGACCGGCTCGATCGGCGTGTTCGGCGGCAAGTTCGCCCTCGGCGAGGCCCTGGCGCGGTTCGGGGTCGACACCCGCCAGGTCCACGTCGGCGGCGACTATTCCGGCGCGTTCGGCACGGGCCAGGAATTCACCCCCGACCAGCGGGCCAAGTTCGCCGGCTGGATGGACCGCATCTATGCCGGCTTCGTGCGCCGCGTCGCCGAGGGCCGAAACCTGCCCGAGGCGCGGGTTCGCGAGATCGCCAAGGGCCGGGTCTGGACGGGCGTCCAGGCCAAGCAGCTGGGCCTGGTCGACGAGCTGGGCGGCTTCTACGAGGCCGTCGACAAGGCCAAGAGCCTGGCCAACATCAAGGGCGAGGTGAAGCTCAAGAAGATCGGCGGCTCCAACTCGCCGTTCGAGGCGCTGGAAAAGTTGCTGGGCGTCAGCGAGACCTCGGTCCGCACCCTGGCCGCCTCGGCCTGGCTGCTGGGCGACCCGCGCTCGCAATCGATCCTGGACGAAATGGCCAAGGCCCGCCTGCGCTCGACCCCCAGCGGGGCGTCGGTGCTGGCGGACACGCCGGTGCGGTAGGGCGTCGACATCGAGGATCGAAGGGGCCGTCCGGGAGACCGGGCGGCCCTTTTTCGTGCGGTCGGCGCCGCGGCCCCCTCCGGCCCTTCGGGCCACCTCCCCCAGAGGGGGAGGATCTGGTCGGCCCCCGCCGCACTGCGTAGATGCTCCCCCGCTGGGGGAGCTG
>NZ_JBWKPX010000053.1:0-13793 GCF_059418465.1 Caulobacter sp. GW821-FHT09A05 | reverse complement strand
TCACCGCCACGGGCCGGGCCATGCCCCGGCCCGTGGCGACCACAACTCTGACAGATCCCGGACACACAAGGGGTCGCACGGCGTCGGATGTCGCTGCAAGTGCACGAATGGAAGGGTTTGACAGACCCCTCATCCGAGCGCCTTCGGCGGCCACCTTCTCCCGCGAGGGGAGAAGGACTCTACTGCACCCGCCGCACCTGGAACCCGCGCGCCGCCATCAGGGCCGGCAGGCCGTCGTCGCCGGCCATGTGCAGAGCGCCGACCGCGACCAGCTGGACGCCGGGCCTGGCCATCTCGGCGACCAGGGCCTGGGCCCAGGCCTGGTTGCGACGCCTGAGCAGGGTGTCGTACAGCGCCGGCCGGTCGCGCTTCATCACGTCGACGACCAGCGGGCCCAGCCTGTCCATGTCGCCCTGCAGCCAGGCCGACTGCAGGGCCACGCCGTTGCGGGGCGGCGACAGGGTCTCGGACGCCACGTCGTCCAGATACTGCACCTCGACCACCTCCGGCAGGCTGGCGAACAGCCGGATCTGCTGCTCCACGGTCTCGAACGTGGCGATCGGCTTCTCGGCGGCGCGGGCCTGGCGGGTGACGGCGGCGTCGGCCCCGGCCGAGACCGTGGCGCCCTCCCGGGTCATCGGCAGCACCGACAGCATCATCGCCGCCGCCCAGGGGCGCAGACGGTCGACGCGGTCCAGCGAGCCGCCGTCCCGGTCCAGCGCCGCTTTCAGCGTGGCGACGGTGCGGGGCGGCAGCTTCTCGGTCAGGGAGCGCTCGGGATCGACGCCGTAGCGGTCGACCAGGGCCTGGACCTCGGCCGGATCGGCGTCGGCGCGAGTCTCGAACCAGACCTTGTCGGCCCGGGCGTAGGCCTGGTCGAAGGCGCGGGTGCGCCACTTCACGTTCGGCTGCAGCACGTGCATCGCGCCGAACAGATAGATCGTCGTGTCGCGGTCGCGCACTTCCCACAGGGCCGGCGCGGCCTTGGCCACGCCCGCGGCCAGGGCGCAGGCCAGGGCGCAGGCGGCCACCAGGCCTTTGCGGAAACGAAACACCGACACCACGTCCCCCGACGCCTGGACTCGACAGGCGCCCAGCTTACGAAGCCGCCGGTTAATCGGGAAAGCGCCCCGCGTTGCGGCCTAACGCCACGCCTTGAAGTGTTTGGACAGCTTCAGCCCCTGGCGCTGGTAGTGCGACCCGCCCTCCCCGTACAGGCGCTGCGGCCGCGCGGTCAGGGGCTCGTAGACCAGGCGGGCGACGATCTGACCGTCCTCCAGCAGGAACGGCGTCTCGTGGCTGCGGACCTCCAGCACGCCCTTGGAGCCCACGGCGCCGGCCTCCTCGGTGCCGAAACCAGGGTCGAAGAAGCCGGCGTAGTGCACCCGGAACTCCCCGACCGACGGATCGATCGGTGTCATCTCCGCGGCTTCCAGCACCGGGATCTCGACATCGTCCTTCGACGCCAGGATGTAGAACTCGCCCGGGTCCAGCAGCAGCTCGCCGTGACGGGTCTCCAGGGGCTCCCAGAAGTCGCGCGGCTCGTGGCCGTCCACGTGGTCCAGGTCGATCACCCCGGCGTGGCGACGGCCGCGGAAGCCGACGATGCCGCCCTCGCCCGGTGTCAGGTCCACGCCGACGCTCTTGGTCGCCAGCTTGACCGGCTCGCCGCGCTTCAGGCGCAACTGGTTCAGGCGCGTGCCCGAACGCACCAGCACCGAGAAGGTCTGCGGCGCGATCTCGATATAGAGCGGCCCCTCGTAGCCGGTCTCGATGTCGTCGAAGGCCTTGCTGTGGTCGCTGAGCAGTCGGACGAACACGTCGACCCGGCCGGTCGAGCTCTTGGGATTGCCCCGCGCCGCCACATTGCCGGGCAGGCTGAGGCGCTCCTGGATCTCGGCGATGTAGACGCAGCCCTTCTCCAGCACCGCGCCCTTGGTCAGGTCCAGCTCGTGCATGGCCACGTCCTTCAGGCGCTCGGGCACGCGGCGGGCGACGCCAGGCAGGAACGAGGCGCGCACCCGCCAGCACCGCGCGCCCAGGCGCAGGTCCAGGCTGGCCGGCTGCACCTGGTCGGTGTCGAACGGGGTCTGAGAAGTGATCGCCTCTTGCGCGATCAGGTCCTCGATGGATTGGCAGGGCAGAATCCCCGCAGCGTGGGCGTCGGTCATCGGGGCGACACTCGCTAAACCGGGCCTTGAAGGCAAGGCTCGCGGTCCATCCGACCGCCCCTTACTCGCGTGTGACAATTCTAATGTTGAAATCGAACTTGTCCGCCTTGACCCTCAGCCCCGCAAAACCCCTTATGCCGCCCGTTTCGAGCGTAGGAGGAAAGGAACCGCCATGGCCGAGGACCCGAAGGATTGGGATATCGCCACCAAGCTGATCCGTGGCGGTCTGGCGCGCTCGCAGCACATGGAGACGGCCGAGGCCCTCTACCTGACCCAGGGCTTTACCTATGACAGCGCCGAGGGCGCCGACCGCCGGTTCTCGGGCGAGGACCCCGGCTTCGTCTATTCGCGCTTCAACAATCCGACCGTGAAGATGTTCGAGGACCGCCTGGCCCTGCTGGAAGGCGCCGAGGTCTGCCGGGCCCAGGCCACCGGGATGGCCTCGATCCACATGGCGCTGATGGGCCTGGTCCGGGCCGGCGACCACGTGGTGGCCGGCCGCGCCCTGTTCGGCTCGTGCCGCTGGCTGATCGCCGAGTGGCTGCCGCGCTTCGGGGTGGAGACGACCTTCGTCGACGCCACCGACCCCAAGGCCTGGGAGGCGGCGATCCGCCCGGGCACCAAGGCCGTGCTGATCGAGACCCCGTCCAACCCGGTGCTGGAGATCACCGACATCCGCGCGGTGTCGGAACTGGCCCACGCGGTCGGGGCCAAGGTCATCGTCGACAACGTCTTCGCCACACCGATCTTCCAACAGCCGCTGAAGCTGGGCGCCGACATCGTGGTCTATTCGGCCACCAAGCACATCGACGGCCAGGGCCGGGTGCTGGGCGGGGCTATCCTGACCAGCGAGGCGATCAACGAGGAATTCTACCGCGACCCGCTGCGCCACACCGGCCCGTCGCTGTCGCCGTTCAACGCCTGGGTCCTGGTCAAGGGCCTGGAGACCCTGGACCTGCGCGTGCGCCGCCAGAACGACACCGCCGCGGCCCTGGCCGACGTGGTCGCCGAGCACAAGGCGGTCAAGTCGGTGCTTTACCCGTTCCGCGCCGACCACCCGGGCCACGACGTCGCCAAGTCGCAGATGAGCGGCGGCGGCACGGTGCTGGCCCTGGACCTCGGCTCGCGCGAGGCGGCGTTCAAGTTCCTGAACGCCCTGGAGATCGTCGACATCTCCAACAATCTGGGCGACGCCAAGTCGATGGCCACCCACCCGCCGACCACCACCCACCGCTCGGTGCCGGAAGACCAGCGTCCGTCGCTGGGCGTGGTCGAGGGCGGCGTGCGCCTGTCGGTCGGCCTGGAGAGCCTGGCGGACCTGACCCGAGACGTGACCCGTGCGCTCGATCAGGCGTGAATCCTCCCCGCCGCTGAAGCGGATCCGCCGCCGGCGCGGCGCCGATGCGGGCATCTACGAAGCGCGCACGCGCGACATCGTCGTGCGCGTCTCGCCGGTCTTCCAGCCCGAGGACTCCGCGCCCGAGGAAGGGCTGTGGATGTGGGGCTACACGGTCGAGATCGAGAACCACGGCGCCGAGACCGTACAGCTGATCGCTCGCGCCTGGACGATCACCGACGGCCTGAACCGATCGACCGAGGTCGAGGGCTCGGGCGTGGTGGGCGAACAGCCCGAACTGCGGCCACGCGAGGCGTTCCGCTATGTCAGCAACTGCCCCCTGCCCACGCCGTCGGGAACCATGGTCGGCCGCTACCAGATGATGACCCAGGCCGGCGAGGTGTTCGAGGCGGAGATCCCGGAATTCTCGCTGCACCTGCCGGGCGCGGCGCGGCGGATGAACTGAGGCGGGCGCGGATCGCCCATACGGCGATGTCGCCCCATTGGCAGACCTTGGAATCGAGGGGGAAGCGTCCAACAGGCCCTGCCGCCAGCACCGATGGCTGCCCCCTTGACCAATGCCTTGTTGCCTTCTACATAATTGAGCATCCACTTACTCAATATCGTTAGACGGAAATATGGCCCGCCCCCTCAGTGAAGAAAAGCGACAGGCGTTGCTGGATGCGGCGGCCGAATTCGTCGCCAGCCTGGGCACAGGCGCGTCCACGGCCAAGATCGCAAAGGCCGCCGGCGTTTCCGAGGGGACGCTGTTCACCTACTTTCCAACCAAGGACGACCTGCTCAACCAGCTGTTTCTCGAAATCGAGACCGACCTCACAGAGACGATGCTGGCGCCATATCCGCCGAGCGCCTCGGCCAAGGACCGGCTATTCGCCATCTGGAACCGTCTGATCGACTGGGGACTGGCTCACGCCACGGCGCGCAAGGCCCTTCGCCAGTTGAAGGTGTCGGACCGCGTGACAACGGAAAGCCGAAACCGGTGCCACACCATGCAGCGGGAGGCGCGGACGATGGTGGAGGCGTGTCTCGCCGGCCATGCCGCGCCGGACAGGATCGCCTTCTACATCGACACCATTCTCTTCGACCTGGCCGACATCAGCATCAACGCGGTCTCAGACAGACCTCAGGAAAGCGACACCATCCGGCAGGCCGGATTCGACCTGTTCTGGAAAGGGTCCGCCGCCTGAGCTTTAGCTCATAAATGAGCATGTAGTCACTCATATACAAGGATCAGAAGAATGTCGAATAGCAAAGGTTTCGCCGAAGCCGACGTCCCCCAACAGACGGGAAAAACCTTTATCGTCACGGGCGCAAACACTGGCGTCGGGTTCGAGATCACCCGGGTGCTCGCCGCCAGGGGCGCGCGTGTCCTGCTTGGCTGCCGCGAGCAGACCCGGGCGCTGGACGCCATCGCGCGGATCAAGCGGATCACGCCGAACGCCGACCTCGTCTGGTTGCCGCTCGACCTTGGCGACCTGGACAGCGTTCGCGCCGCAGTGGAGATCGCCGCGAGGGAGCGACGGATCGATGCGCTCATCAACAACGCTGCGGTCATGAATCCGCCGCTGACGCGCACCAGGCAGGGATTCGAATCGCAGTTCGGCGTCAATCATCTCGGCGTGTTCGCGCTCACCGCTCTGCTCCTGCCCAAGCTGGCGGAGACGCCGGGATCGCGGGTGGTCGTGACCTCAAGCGTCGCGCATCTAAAGGCCAGGATCGACTGGGACGACCTCAACGCCGACAAGAGCTACGTCAAGACCGAGCGCTATGGCGCCAGCAAACTGGCGAACGCGCTGTTCTTCTTCGAACTGGATCGTCGCCTGCGCGCGGCGAAGTCGCCCGTCACGGCGATCGGCGTTCACCCTGGTGTCGCCAACACAAGTCTTGGCCGCCACATGGGGCTTGCCCAGGTCGCGGGCCCGATCGTCGGCCTGTTGCTCAATACCCCCGACAAGGCCGCGTGGCCCGCGCTCCTGGCTGCGACCGGCAAGGTGAAGCCCGGAGGCTACTACGGTCCCACCGGCTTTGGTGGAATCCGTGGCCTCGCCGGCGAAGCAAGGCGCGCGTCGCATGCCGAAGATCCGGCGTTCGCGAGGCGGCTCTGGGACGTCTCCATCGCCATGACCGGCGTCGATCCCGGCCTGCCGAACCTCTCCGCGACGGGCGCTTCGGCCGCCGCTCCCGGCGCGGCGATTTCGCCGATGGATGCGCCGGCGATGAGGTCCAGCTGAGAGCGGATCGGCCTTCCGAGCTTTGCCAGCCCAAGGTTCGGCGCGAAACGCCCCTCACCCCGTCGTCGTCGGCTCCAGCGCGTAGACCCGCGAGCAATACTCGCAGGTCACGTGGATCTTGCCGTCCGGCTCGACCATCTCGGCCACTTCCTCGGCCGTGAACGAGCCCAGCACCGCGCCGATGCGGTCTTCCGAGCAGCGGCAGAAGGCGCGCAGCGGCTTTTCCTCGAGCAGGCGCACGCCGTCCTCGTTGAACAGCCGCCACAGCAGGGTAGTGGTCGGCACGGTGGGGTCGATCAGCTCGTCCTCGCCGGTGGTCTCGAACAGGGCCTGGACGTGGGTCCAGGCGTCCTTCGTCTCGCCGCGGCTTTCGTCGCCGGCGATGGCCTGGATCAGGATGCCGCCGGCCCGCCACTGGGGGCCCTCGCCGCTGTCGGCCTGGCCGACCGCCAGCCGCACCCGGGTCGGGGTCTGCTCGGACTGGGCGAAGTACTGCTCGGCGCACAGGGCCAGGGTTTCGCCCTCGATCGGGGTGATGCCCTGGTAGCGGTCCATGTCCGGGCCCTGGTCGACGGTCATCACGAAGGTGCCGCCGCCCAGCAGGGTCTTGGCGCCGGGCCGCGCGAAACCTTCCGAGACGGCCGCGACCTCCGCCGGGTCGAACCGGCAGTAGCCGCGCAAGGCCCCGGTGGTGTCGTAGTCGACCACGACATAGCGCACCGGGCCGTCGCCCTGGGCCTGGACGATCAGCCGGCCCTCGAACTTCAGGCTGGAACCGACCAGGGCCGCCAGGGCGCAGGCCTCGCCCAGCAGGTTGGCGACCGGCTCGGGATAGTCGTGGCGGGTCAGCACCTCGTCGACCGCCGCGCCCAGGCGCACGGCCCGGCCGCGCACGGGCAGGCCCTCGATCTGGAAGGCGGAGACGATGTCGTCCGGAGCGGTGTCCGGGGCGGTTTGGGCGGCGATGTCGGTCATGGGGCGGTTAGATAGTCGCTCGGGTGGAAAATGCCATACCTCCCCCCGTGGGGGAGGCGGCCGAAGGCCGGTGGGGGGAGTTGTCGGCAGGCGGCCGGGTCTTGGATCGACGGCCCCAAAACTCCCCCCTCCGTCGGCTTCGCCGACACCTCCCCCATGGGGGGAGGACCTAGTCCACGAACGGCTTCTCGATCTCGTAGACCGCGTCTTCCAGCTTGTCGCGGAACAGCTGCTGGGCGTCCTGGACGCCCTGATTGTAGTAGTACGGCCCCATCTGCTCGGAGATGAAGTCCAGCAGGAAGCCGGCCTGCAGCGGGCTGGCCTCGCAGTCGAGTTCGCGGTCCAGGTAGCGCGTCAGCTTGTCGAGCAAGGCGTCCCGCTTCTGCTTGTTGAACTCGATCTTCGACATCAGCCCGCTCCTTCGATCAGCCGATCGCCCCGAAGCACCAGGCCAGCACCGACTTCTGGGCGTGGATGCGGTTCTCGGCCTCGTCCCAGGCCAGCGAGCGCGGGCCATCCAGCACGCTGTCTGTGACCTCCTCGCCGCGGTGGGCGGGCAGGCAATGCAGGAAGACGCCGTCGGGCGCCGACAGGTCCATCAGGGCGTCGTCGACCTGGTAGGGCTCCAGGGCGGCCAGGCGCTCGTCATGGTCGGTGTCGCCCATCGACACCCAGGTGTCGGCCACCACCACGTCGGCGCCGCGCACGGCTTCGCGCGGGTCGTCGGTCATGGTGATCTGGCCCTGCAGCTCCTGGGCGCGCGCCAGGTCCACCAGGTCCGGGTGATAGATCGCCGGGCAGGCGATCTTCAGCTTGAAGCCCAGCAGCGGCGCGGCATGGATGAAGCTGGAGCAGACATTGTTGCCGTCGCCGACCCAGGCGATGGTCTTGCCGCCGACATCGCCGCGATGCTCCTCGATGGTCAGCAGGTCGGCCATGATCTGGCACGGGTGGCTCTTGTCGGTCAGGCCGTTGATCACCGGCACGGTCGAGACCTGGGCGAAGCGCTCGACGTCGGCGTGGCTGTTGGCGCGGATCATCACCGCGTCGACCATCCGCGACAGCACCTTGGCGGTGTCCTCGATGGTCTCGCCGCGGCCCAGCTGCATGTCGGCCGAGGTCGAGATGATGCCGCTGCCGCCCAGCTGGCGGATCGCCGCGTCGAACGAGAAGCGGGTGCGGGTGGAGTTCTTCTGGAAGATCATGGCCAGCACGCGGTCGGCGGCCGGGGCGTCGGCGTCGACGCGGCCCTTGGGCCAGCTGGCGCGGGCGGCCTTGCGGGCCTTGGCGTCCTCCAGCATCAGGCGCAGCGTCGGCCCGTCGAGCTTCCACAGATCGATGAAGTGTCTGGGCTCAGTCATGACAAATCCCCCTGCCCGCCCGCCCCGGCCGTACCGGAACGGGCGGCTTGATAGGTCGCGGCCGGTCAGGCGGCGGCTTTGGCCCGGGCGGCCTCGCAGGCCTTTTCGAGCTTGGCGATGGCCTCGGACGCTTCCTCGACCGTCAGGTTCAGCGGCGGCAGCAGGCGCACGCAGTTGTCGCCGCCGCCGGCGATCAGCAGCTTCTGGTCGCGGGCCAGGACCATGAACTCGCGATTGTTGGGGATCAGCTTGATGCCGATCAGCAGGCCCTTGCCGCGGATGTCGACGATGACGTCCGGGAAGCGGTCCTTCAGGCCGTTCAGCTGCTGGGTGAAGAAGCCGGCCACGGTCTTGACGTTGTCCAGGAGCTCCGGCGTGTTGATCGCGTCGAACGCCGCCTTGCCCACGGCCATAGCCAGCGGGTTGCCGCCGTAGGTCGAGCCGTGGACGCCCGGGGTCATGCCGCGCGCCCCCTCGGTGGAGGCCAGGCACGCGCCGACCGGGAAGCCGCCGCCCAGGGCCTTGGCCACCGCCATGATGTCCGGCGCGGCGTCGCTGGCCCATTCGTGGGCGAACAGCTTGCCGGTCCGGCCCATGCCGCTCTGCACCTCGTCGAAGATCAGCAGGACGCCGGCGTCGCGGGTGATCTGGCGCAGTTCGTTGAGCTGGGCGTCGGTCAGGGCCCGCGCCCCGCCCTCGCCCTGCACCGGCTCGATGATCACGCCCGCCGTCGTCGGGCCGATGGCGGCCTTCAGGGCGTCCCAGTCGCCGAACGGCAGCTGGACATAGCCCGGCAGGCGCGGCCCGAAGCCGTCCAGATAGCCGGCGTTGCCCGAGGCGTTGACCGCCGCGTACGAGCGGCCGTGGAACGAGCCGTCGAAGCCGATGATGTCGACCCGCTCGGGCTGGCCGTTGACCACGTGGTAGCGGCGCGCGGCCTTCAGGGCGCACTCGATCGCCTCGGTGCCCGAGTTGGTGAAGAACACCACGTCAGCGAAGGTGGCCGCGCACAGCTTGTCGGCCAGGACTTCCTGCTCGGGGATCGTATAGATGTTGGAGACGTGCCAGAGCTTCTCGCCCTGGGTCTTCAGCGCGTCGACCAGCACCGGGTGGGCGTGGCCCAGGCCGCAGGTGGCGATGCCGGCCACGCAGTCCAGATATTCCTCGCCGGTGGTCGAGAACAGGCGCGCGCCTCGGCCTCGCTCGAACGCCAGCGGGGCGCGGTTGTAGACGCCCATGATGTGGTGTTGCGCGGGGCTAGACGACGTCGACGTGCTCAAGACGGCCTCCCAAAAAGGAAAGAAGCCCCCGTGCTCAAAAGCACGGGGACCGGAAGGCCCAGGGTTGTCGGCGCGTATCCGGGCCCTGTCAACAAAGCCGGGGTGAATTTTGAGTGTCAGGGACGGTTGGGCCACACTGTTTGCGGTCACACCCGCGCCTCGGCGGCGAAATCTAGCTCTTCAGCCGGTATCCGGTCCGGAACAGCGCCCAGCACCACAGGAACAGCGCCACCGACAGGGCCGCGGTCACCACCGCCCCGATCGCCACCGAACCGTCGGCGTGGCCGATGAAGCCGTAGCGGAAACCGTCGATCAGGTAGAAGAACGGGTTGAAGTGGCTGGCCGAGCGGAACGGCTCGGGCAGGCGGTCCACCAGGTAGAAGGTGCCCGACAGGAAGGTCATGGGCATGATCAGGAAGTTGGTCACCGCCGCCAGCTGGTCGAACTTCTCGGCCCACAGGCCGGCCAGCACGCCGGCCAGGCCCAGGATCACCGAGGCGCCGACCGCGAAATAGACGATCGCCCACAGGTGCGAAATCTGCAGCCCCGCGCCCGGCAGCACGCCGATCACCAGGGCGGTCACCGCTCCGACCACGATGCCGCGCGTCGCCGCGCCCAGGCCGAACGCCGCCACCTGCTCCAGCGGCGACAGCGGCGGGGTCAGGAAGTCCGGCGTCAGGCCCATCATCTTGGCCTGGATCAGCGACGAGGACGAATTGGCGAAGGCGTTGTTGAGGATGGCCATCATGATCAGGCCCGGGGCCACGAAATGGCCGAAGGTCACCCCGCCCACCGCCGGCCGGTCGCCGCCCACCGCCACCACGAACACCAGCATGTAGAGCAGGGTCGTCACCACCGGGGCGGCGACCGTCTGGGTGCCCACCTTCCAGAAGCGGCGGATCTCGCGCTGATAGAGGGTGAAGAACCCGCTCCAGTTCCAGCCGTGATAGTCGCGCGGCTGCGGGGGGATGACGGAAGCCGTCACGTCTTTCATGGGGTCGGTCCTGCTGAACTGCCTGCGCATGTGCGCCCGAGGCGGTTCCGGCGCAAGCGGCGCTCCGACAGAATCAATATGTTGTTTCTGTGGACAGAGCCCTTGGCGCCTATTGTGTGTTTTAACGTATTCTTTACACTATGTGGTAGGCGAGCGGCCGGCGGGGCCGTGCGTACACCAGATGTAGGGGTCGAAGCGAGTCGGGGAAACCCGCTTCGGACTCTTTTTAGGCGGAGATGGGCAAATGAGCTGGACTGACGAACGGGTCACCACCTTGAAGAAGCTCTGGCTGGACGGCCTGTCCGCCAGTCAGATCGCCAAACAGCTGGGCGGCGTCACGCGCAACGCCGTGATCGGCAAGGTGCACCGCCTGGGCCTGTCGGGCCGCGCCGCGCCGTCGCAACCGGCGCGCCCGGCCTTCAAGGCCCCGCGTCCGGCGCGTCCGGCCGCCACGGCCATGCCCTCGGCCCCGCGCCGGGTGATCGCCGCCGAGCCGGCGCCGCTGCCGGCCGTGGCCCAGCAGCCCTCGGTCCCGGCGTTCCGCGCCGAGGAGCCGGGCTCGGCCACCGTGCTGACCCTGGGCGCCCACATGTGCAAGTGGCCGATCGGCGATCCGTCGACCGACGGCTTCACCTTCTGCGGCCGCCGGTCGTCGGAAGGCCCCTATTGCGGCGAGCACGCCCGCATCGCCTACCAGCCGCAGCAGACCAAGAAGAAGGCCGGCGCCACCGAGCTGGCCCGTTCGCTGCGCCGCTACATCTAGCCTCGCGACACACGACGGACCGAAGATCCCGGACGGCCCCAAAGGCCGCTCCGGGATTTTTCGTATGGGCGCTCTACCAGGCTACGGCGCGCGCCTGGACGAAAGCCGGATTCCAGCCCAAGCTGCTCTACCTGGGCGCGCGTCGCCCGCGTTGTTCTGCTGTCCGTGAGCGTCGCATGCCGCCAGATCAGAAGACCCCTTTCGAGAAGTGGAAGGAGACGATCGACACGGCGGACAAGAACCCCGCCTGGCACGGCTACGACGCGACCATCAAGAGCACGGTCGACGCGTACAACGCCCACCTGAAGTCGGCCCCGGGCTTCACCGCCCTGGACTGGAAGCTGATCAAGGCGATGCTGTGGACCGAATCCGGCGGCCCCACTGCTTCGGCCTGGACAACTCAGCCGATGCAGATCGGCAAACAAGGCGACCCGGGATTGGCCGCCCTGCTAGGCGGCAAGGAGGGCGGCGAGTTGATCATGCCCAGCGACATCGCCGGCGGCTTGACGGTCCAGAACGTCCGCACCGACCCGGTGAAGAACATCCAGGCGGGCGTCGGCTACCTGCTGATGCGGGCCGCCAACTTCAAGTACGACGATGTCTGGAATTCCAACGCACCAATCACCGAATACAAGGTCGCCCCCGGCGATAGCATCGATCGTATCGCCAAGCGCACTGGCTCGACCGTGGGCCACCTGTACTGGCTCAATCCCGGCCTCCAGAGCGAGATGGATCAGCACAAGCCCTTGAAGATCGGCCGAGCCCTCAAGGTTCAAAAAGCCAAGACCACGAAGATAATCGCCGGCTTCAAGTCGCTCGACAACGCCACCGTGGCCAAGCTCTACAATGCTGGCGACCCGCGTTACGCCGAAAAGCTGGCCTATTGCCTGGGGAAAATCAAATGAAACCCTTGCGCCACTTCCTCCTGCCCGCCCTGCTGCTGTGCGCACCCGCTGCTGCGCGCGACAAGGCGCCCGACAAGCCCGTGCAGGCGCCGGCCACCGCTTCGCCATCAAGCGAGCCGCGCGTCCAGCTGGGCGTCTTCGAGGGCACCGGACGCGCCTGTGGCGGACTGCTGAAGATCACCCCCAAGCGGATGAGCTGGAAGACCCCGTTCAGTCCCTGCCCCGCCTCGGCCTACACCCTGGTGGAGCGTCGCCGGAAGGGCGCCGCCACCTTATGGACCTATCGGTTCATTGGCTCCCCCAAGAGCTGCCTCTACAAGGTGGTGGTGCTGGAAAAAACCGCGCCCCCGGACGTCTGGGCGTGGAACGCCTATGGCTTCACCTCAATGAAAGCTTACAGGGCTGACTCCAAGGACCAGCTCAGCTGCTACCTGGTGAAAGCGGACTAACTCGACGGTGGCCGGCCGGAGACGCCGGGAACACGGACACACAGGCTTGACCATGAAGCCCCCGCCCCGCCTCCTTCTGCTCGCCCTACTTCTGTGCGCGCCCGCCGCAGCGCGCGACAGGGTGACCGCCCCGCCCGCGCGGACGCCAACCGCAGCTTTGCGGCCAAGCGAACCAAACCTTCAGTTCGGCGTCTTCGAGGGCACTGGACGCGCCTGCAGCGGCCTGTTGGAGATCACGCCCAAGCGGCTGAGCTGGAACACCCCCTTTAGTCCCTGTCCTGCTTTGGCCTTTACCCTGGTCGAGCGTCGCCAGAAGGACGGCGCCACCCAATGGGCCTATGGGTTCGCCCAAACCCCCAAGAGCTGCTTCTACAAGGTGGTGATGCTGAAAAAGCTCGTCGACGTCGACGGCAGGATCGAGTGGCACGCCTCCGGCTTCACCTCGATGAAAGCTTACAAGGCCGACGTCAAAACCGATCGGCTCAACTGCCCTCTGGTGAAGCTGGATTAGTTCGCCAACCGAGCGCTGGGGATTCCGAACATTCCCCGACGGCCTTCGCGGAGATCGCACAGGCGTGACGATGAAACCCTCGCCCCGCGTCATCCTACTCGCCCTTCTACTGTGCGCACCCGCCGCGGCGAGCGCCAGGGTGTCCAACAAGCCCGAGCGACCGCGGGGCCTCGCTTCGCCGTCGAGCGAGCCGCGTGTCCAGTTGGGCGTCTTCGAGGGCACCGGACGCGCTTGCAGCGGACTGTTGAGGATCACCCCCAGGCGGCTGAGCTGGAAGACCCCTTTCAGTTCCTGCCCCACCTTGCCCTTCACCCTCGCCGAGCGTCGTCAGAAAGACGGAACCACCCGATGGATTTATCAACGTGTCGGCGCTCCCAAGAGCTGCCTCTACAAGGTGGTGATACTGGAAAAGACGGTCGACCCGGACGAGAGGTCATCGTGGGACGTCTACGGATTCACCTCGATGAAAGCCTACAAGTCTGGCTCCAATGTCTGGCTCAACTGCCCTCTGGTGAAGGCGGACTAGCTCGACCGTGGCCGGCAGGAAGACCCGGAACATACGCTCGCTTGACGACGCGGCCATGGCCGGGGGCGTAGGTGAGTGCGCGCCCCCAAGGTCGGAGGCGCGCCAAACGCACCATCCCTCCCCCTTTGCGCGGAAGGGGGCCGCGCAGCGGGTCGGGTGGGTGATCGGCGCAAGGCGGCAGATGGGGGCTGGCCGCTTGAACGGCCGACTCCCCCCAAACTCCGCTCATCCCGGCGAATGCCGGGATGAGCGGAGTTTGGGGGGGGGGTT
>NZ_JBWKPX010000052.1:0-15567 GCF_059418465.1 Caulobacter sp. GW821-FHT09A05 | reverse complement strand
GCGGAAGGTGCGGCGGGCAACGCCGGCGCCAGCGGCTCGGCCGCGGGTTCCGGCTCCGCCTCGGCGGCCGGACAGTCCCTGACCGGCGCCCTGTCGGGCGGCGGTTCGGGCAGCGGGTCCCTGGCCGCCCCGGACACCAGCAGCCTGACCTCGCGGGCCGCCGGGACGGGCCGCGACGCGGTCGGCGCGGCGCGCGAGCGGGCGACCTCGGTCGCCTCGCACGGAACCGGCACGGCCCGCAACGCCATCGGTTCGGCCCGTGATACGGCGGGTTCGGCCAGCGCCAGCGGTTCGGGCGACGCCGATGCGGCCGGCGGCCTGACCGGCGACGGCCTCTCCGGTTCGTTGACGGGCTCGGGTTCGAGCAACGCCTCGACCAGCCAGGGTTCGACCGGGAACAGTGGCTCGCTGGGCCTGTCGGGCTCGGCCTCGCGCCACGGCGCCAGCGCCTCGGCCAACGGCGCGGGCTCGGGCGACGTCAAGGTCGGCCACTAGCCCGACCGCTCCGTCGGACTTTCAAGGCGGCTCCGCAAGGGGCCGCCTTTTTTCTGGTCGCGTCGCCGGACCTAAGGCTTGACGTTACTCATGGTCGAGACACCAACCACAGCTAACGAAAACGCCCGCCCCGGTTCCCCGGGACGGGCGCTCGATCTTCGAACCGCTGGGAGCCGCTAGGAGTCCAGGAACGACCGCAGCTTGCGCGACCGCGACGGGTGCTTGAGCTTGCGCAGGGCCTTGGCCTCGATCTGGCGGATGCGTTCGCGGGTGACCGAGAACTGCTGGCCGACCTCTTCCAGGGTGTGGTCGGTGTTCATGCCGATGCCGAAGCGCATGCGCAGCACGCGCTCCTCGCGCGGGGTCAGCGAGGCCAGCACGCGGGTGGTGGTTTCCCGTAGGTTGGACTGGATGGCCGCGTCGATCGGCAGGATGGCGTTCTTGTCCTCGATGAAGTCGCCCAGGTGGCTGTCTTCCTCGTCGCCGATCGGGGTCTCGAGGCTGATCGGCTCCTTGGCGATCTTCAGGACCTTGCGCACCTTCTCCAGCGGCATGGCCAGCTTCTCGGCCAGCTCTTCCGGGGTCGGCTCGCGGCCGATCTCGTGCAGCATCTGGCGGCTGGTGCGGACGATCTTGTTGATCGTCTCGATCATGTGCACCGGGATGCGGATGGTCCGCGCCTGGTCGGCGATCGAGCGGGTGATCGCCTGGCGGATCCACCAGGTGGCGTAGGTCGAGAACTTGTAGCCGCGGCGGTACTCGAACTTGTCGACCGCCTTCATCAGGCCGATGTTGCCTTCCTGGATCAGGTCCAGGAACTGCAGGCCGCGGTTGGTGTACTTCTTGGCGATCGAGATCACGAGACGGAGGTTGGCCTCCACCATCTCCTTCTTGGCCTGGCGGGCTTCGCGCTCGCCCTTCTGCACGGTCTGGACGATGCGGCGATAGTCGTCGATCGGCACGCCGGTCTCGGTGGCCAGGGCCGCGATCTCCTGGCGGATGTCGCTGACCGAGTTGACGTCGTTCTCGACGAACTTGGTCCAGCGCACGCCCATGGCCTTGACCTGCTCGACCCAGTTCGGGTTCAGCTCGGAGCCGAAATAGGCCTTCAGGAACTCGCCGCGGCTGATGCCGTAGCTGTCGGCCAGGCGCAGCAGGCGGCCTTCCAGGCCGATCAGGCGCTTGTTGATCGCATACAGCTGCTCGACCAGCGCCTCGATGCGGTTGTTGTTCAGCTTCAGCGTCTTGAGGTGCTGGATGATGGTGTTCGACAGGCCCTCATAGGCCTTGCGATCCGCTTCGCTGAGGTCCGCGCCCTTCAGGCGGCTGCCGACCAGCTTGTCCTGCAGCTTGCGGAAGGTCTCGAACTCGCTGGCGATCGCGTCGAGGATGGCCATCACGCCTTCGCGCAGCTCGCCCTCCATGGCGCTGACCGTCGGGCCCGCGCCGTCGTCGAAATCGTCGTCGTCCTCGCCTTCGCCCTCGGCCTTGGCTTCGCCGCCGGCTTCCTCGTCGACCGGCTCGGCCGGTTCGTCGTCGGCGGCCGGGGCGGCGGCCACGCCGTTGATCGCGGCGTAGGTGCCTTCCAGGTCGATCACTTCGCGCAGCAGGATGCGGCCGGTGCCCAGCTCCTCGCGCCAGACCATGATCGCCTCGAAGGTCAGGGCGCTTTCGCACAGGCCGCGGATCATGGTGTCGCGGCCGGCCTCGATGCGCTTGGCGATGGCGATCTCGCCCTCGCGCGACAGCAGCTCGACGCTGCCCATCTCGCGCAGGTACATGCGGACCGGATCGTCCGTGCGGTCATAGGCCGCCGGCTTCTCGCTGGTGATGACCTGCTGGTTGTCCTCGCGGGCGACGACCTCGCCGCCCTCCGAGCCCTCGGCGTCCTCTTCGGCCTCGACCACGTTGACGCCCATCTCGCTCAGCATGGCGAGGGTGTCTTCGATGGCTTCGGACGTCACTTCCTCCGACGGCAGGACCTTGTTCAGCTCGTCCATCGTGACGTAGCCGCGGGCCTTGGCCTGCTTGATGAACTTCTTGACGCCGGCGTCGGTCAGGTCGAGCAGGGGGCCGTCGCCGCCGGTGGCTTCGGGCGCTTCCGTCTCGGCCGAGGAATTGGTGCTCATTCAGGTCTCCGAAACGACGCGGCGCCGAAACGTGGCGCGCGTCGAGAAATGTGTCCGTGATGGGTCGCCTGCGCATCGCGCCCTGTCGTCCGTGCAAGCTGTCCAGTGAACCGCTGAAAAAATTCTCAAGATAAACGCCTGACACGCGTCGAAGAGCCATAGGCTAACGCTCCGCGAGCAAGGCTCTTTGCGGAGGCGTTTCTTCGCGCGCGATCAGCGTCGACCCTTGAGGGTTTCGGCGGCCACTGGGACCTGGCGGCGGCGAGGGTGACATCCTGTTTCAAGGAGGGCGCGCGCATGAGAATGGCGGCCCGAGCGATGTCAATCAGCAGCGTGGCAAATCCTTGAGTCGCCAAATGGCGTTGCGTGACGCGCGAGTCAAGATGCGAAGGCGGCAAGGCCCCCTTTTACCGCTCATCCGATGGTCGCCGGAGGAGCGGACAAGGCGCCTGATCTAGGGGGTTGGACGCGCGGTGAAGCTCTGGTCGCCGTCGAACGGGGTCGCGTACCAGCCGGCGCGGTCGGCGTCGCCGTCAGGCTGGCCAAAGCGCACATGGCAATGGCTGTAGGGGGTTCGCCGCCGCGCGGGCCGGGTCGGGGCCAGCCGGGCCTCGACCCGCGGGTGGGCCAGGCCCAGGCGGACGCGGGCCGCCCCCAGCGATCGGGCCGCGCCGATCAGCGCCGTGACCAGGGCGGGCAGGGCGACGGCCTCGACCTGGGGCAGGGCGATCAGGTCGATGATCTCCAGGGCCGGCGCCTCGATCTCCGAACCCTTGGCCAGGATGGCCAGCAGATAACCGGCCAGGCGGCCGTCGGCCTCGTAGGCCAGCAGGATCGGCGCCCGCCTCGGCATCGGGTCAGCGACCCGCCAGCGCAAGGCGGCGGCGTCGCGGCGCGCCAGGCTGGCGCCGGTCGCCAAGAGGTCTCGCCACAGGTCGTCGAAGCGCGCGTCGATGTCGGTTCGGGGATCAAGGGCGCGGACCGACGGGGTCTTGCCCGTCGCCGCCAGGATAGCGGGAAGGGCGGGGGCGGGGCGGGGCGAGAACCATTCACGGCCACCCTGGACGCCGGCGAACTTTCGGGCCTGAGACCAGCGCCGCAGCAGGCGTTCGGCGCCCAGGGCCAGGGGCGCGACGGGCCAGACCAGCTTGGCGTCGGCCGCGGCCTCGGGCCAGGTCTCGAAGCCGAAATGCTTGAAGAAGCCGGCCGAGCGGCCGTTGGCGTTGAAGGTGTAGGTGGCGGCGACCTCGCCCTGGTCCAGGATGCGGCGCATCAGCGCCCGCGCCTTGCCCATGGCCTTGGGGTGGACCAGGAAGGTGTGGCCGCAGACGGCGGCGGCGGTGTCGGCGCCTCGTTGTCGCTGCTGGACGAAATTGCCCATGAAGCCGACGATCTCGTCGTCGGCGGCGCACACCCAGCCTAGCGGCCGCCCGGCCATGCCCGGCGCCTGGGCCAGCCAGGTCCAGCCCGCCAGGTCGCGCTCCGGCCACCAAGCCCAGCGGCACAGGGCCGCGACGCCGTGCAGGTCCCGGGCGGGGACGAACTCACGAACGGTGGTGGTCATCGGCGCCGCCCAGGACCCTGGCGCGCGACATGCGCAGCATCGCCCCCGCCCCGCGGGACAGGCCGCTGGCGTAGTCGCCGCAGGCCTCGATCACCGCCCAGCGCCGCCGCAACTTGCCGCCGACCCGGTCGCTGGCCATCAGCGGCGAGGCGACGACCTGCGAGCGGTGGGCGAAGCCGGTGAGCACCGGTCGCCCGGCGTTGCCGAAATAGACCTTGTAGCGCTCCGGTCCCGAGCCGAGGTCGAACAGGGTGACGCCCTGGGCCCGCCGGGCCCGCAGGGTGTCGAGGCTGAGCAGCATGCCTGGCGAATGGGCGGCGAACCGCGGGTCATAGGCAGGGATCCAGAAGTGCTGCATCGTGTCCGACGCCAGCGACAGCTCATATCCCGCCACATGGTCGTCCAGCCGCAGGGTGGCGATGCGGGCGTGCAGGCCCGAGCGCGGCCGCGCCAGCAGGGCGGCCAGGATGTCCCGCGTCCAGCCGCAGCGGAAGATGTCGTGCTGGCCCGTGCGGTGCAACTGCCGGCGCTTGAGGCCGACCAGTTCGGCCAGGCAGGTCTCGCCCTGGTCGTCGTCGCTCACGGCGTAGCGCTGGAACGTCGCGTCGATCCGGCGGCGGACGCGACCCTTGTCGCGGAAGAACTTGGAATGGGCCAGCAATTGGCGGGCCAGATAGTCGTCCCAACCGGCCGACAGGTCGACGAGGGCGGCCGAGGCCGGGCTGAGGCCGGTGAGCGAACCCGCCGGGCCGATCCATCCGGTCACCCACGCCCCGCTGGCGCCGAGCCGTTGCAGCAGGACGTCCAGCCCCGGACGGCGGTCGGGTGCGGCGATGACGCCCTGGTAGTCGTTGAGGGGCGCGGCCAGGGGCTGCAGGGTGGCCCCGCGGCGCTGGAAGGGCAGGAAGCCCTCGATCTCGCCGCGGCGATGCAGCACGGCGACCCGGGCGTTCGGCGCGATCTGGCCGGCGATACGGGTGAACTCGGGGTCGAAGAACGGCGAGCGCAGGTCGGGGGCGGCGGCCAGGAAGTCGCGCCAGCGGGCCAGGTCCGACACGGTCAAGGCGTCCGGTCGGATTTCCTCCAACTGCAGGGCGTCGGGCCCGAGTGTGGATTTCACGACCGACGACGGCATGGCTCAGGTTCGCTCCACTCGGCGGCGAAGCATCCAAGTCCGCCGCTGAAGACCATGGCAGGTGGGGGCAAGCAAAACGTAAACACCACGCCAGATTGAACCGTCGGACCGAAAGTGGGACTTGGCCGGCCCGGCCGCGGTCAGGAAATGGCTTGGGCGGTGTTGGATGTGTCCCAGAATTCCAGTCCGCTGATCTGGCGCTCGAGCACCGCGATCCGTGTGCGCAGGTCGCGGGTGGCGGCCAGGGTTCCGGCGGTGACCGCCTCGCGGCGCAGGGCCTGGAGGGCGCGCTCGCCGTCGGCGATCTCGACCAGGGCCTCGTAGCAGGCGGACCACAGGGCGCGGGCCTGATGGGCGTCCATTTTCGGGTCGAGGAACGGCGCGCTGATCGCCGAGGCCACGCGCTCGGCCTCGGCCAGCTGCGGACCCAGGCCCTTGCGGTGAAGGATGTCGCGGAACGGGACGTCGTCGCTGATCTCGTCGGCCAGGGCCTCGAACAGCTCGGTCGCCAGCGGGGACAGGCGCGGGTCGCCGAAGCCGACGCGTTCGATCGCCTCGTCATAGGGCCGCGCCCAGGCGGGGTGGCGCAGGGCGGCCACGGCCACGGCGGCGTGGAAGGGGTTGAGCCGCGTGGTGATCTGCGCCCGGGCCACGCCGCGGATGCCCGGATCGGGCGGACCGCGATCACGGCCGCCCTTCCATTGGCCCCGCGGGACGAAGGGACGACCGCCGCCGTCGCCGAACCCGCCACCGCCGCCGAAGGCCGGTTTCGGAAACAGCGCGTCCAGCTTGGCGTAGAGATCGTCGCGATAGGCGGCCGACAGGTCCTTGTCGGCGATGGCCCCGGCGGCGGCGCGCAGGCGCTGCTTGAAGCCGGCCTTGCGCTCGGGCGTGTCCAGCGGCTCCAGGTCGCGCTCGCGGTTGAACAGCGCCTCGACGAACGGCGTGGTCTGGGTCAGCTGGCTCTTCAGCGCCGCCGGCCCCTGCTCGCGCAGCACGTCGTCCGGGTCCTTGCCGCCGACCACGATCGAGAACTTGAACGAGCGGCCGGGCTTGAGCAGCGGCAGGGCGCGGTCGATGGCCCGGGCGGCGGCGCGCTGGCCGGCCTTGTCGCCGTCGAAGCTGAGGGTGGGCTCGGGATGCAGGCGCCACAGCACCTCCATCTGCTCCTCGGTCATGGCCGTGCCCATCGGCGCGACGGCCGGCAGGCCCGCCCGCTGGCAGGCGATGACGTCCATATAGCCCTCGACCACCAGCATCGGCGTCTGTTCCGTGGGCGCGGCGGCCTGGGCGGCGTGCAGCAGCTTGCGGGCCTCGTAGAGGCCGTACAGCAGCCGGCCCTTGTGGAAGAGCGTGGTCTCCGGCCCGTTCAGGTACTTGGCGCGGGCCTGGGGATCCATGGCCCGGCCGCCGAACGACACCACCCGGCCCCGGGTGTCGGTGATCGGGAAGATGATCCGGTCGCGGAAACGGTCATAGGGTTGGCCGCCGTCTTCCGGCGCGATCAGCAGGCCCGCCTCGACCAGTTCGGCCGGCTTGGCGCCCTTGGCGACCAGATAGTCCTTCAGCGCCGTGCGGCCGTTCGGCGAGAAGCCGATGCGGAAGCGGCTCCACTGGTCTTCGGGCAGGGCGCGGCGGGCCAGGTAGTCGCGGGCGGCCTGGCCGACCGGGCGGCGCAGCTCGCTCTCGAACCAGGCGGCCGCCAGCTCCATCCAGTCGGTCAGGGTGGCGCGTTTCTTGTCGTCCTGGGCGGCGCGGGCGTCCGGCTCGGGCAAGGCCATGCCCGCCTCGGCCGCCAGCCGCTCGACCGCCTCGGTGAAGGTCAGCCGCTCGGTCTCCTGCAGGTAGGAGATGATGTCGCCGTGCTTGCCACTGGAGAAGCAGTGGTAGAAGCCCTTGTCGTCATTGACGAAGAACGACGGGCTCTTCTCCTTGGTGAACGGCGACAGTCCCGCATATTCGCGTCCCTGCCGCCGCAGCTTCACCGACTTCCCGATCACGTCGGAAGGGCGAAGACGTTGCTTCAGTTCGTCGAGGAAGTGGTCGTCGAAACGCATCGAGGGCGGGGCGGAATTTCAGGGTTCAAACAGAGCACCATAGCGGTGCGTAAAGATCGGTCGTGGAGCGGTTTCAAACGCTCCCCAGCCTGCCCACAGCTTTGCGGCCAGCTTGGGGATTAATCGACCGATTCAGCCCTCTCTCAAACCGCTCATCCCGGCGAATGCCGGGACCCAGATCCAAGGGCGGTGTGGCGGGTTGGAAAAGCTCTGCGCTTTTGCGCCAGCCTCAAAGCCATTCCATCTGGGTCCCGGCATTCGCCGGGATGAGCGGATCAGGGGGAGGCTCAAGCCGCCGCCAGGAACCGCCCGCGCACCTTCGGCCAGAACATGTTGACCGCCAAGCCCGCCAGCACCAGGGCCGCCGCCAGCAGCTTCCAGCCCGGCAAACTCTCGTGCAGCAGCAAGGCCGAGGCGCCCATGCCGAACACCGGCACCAGCAGGGCCATGGGCGTGACCGTCGCGGCCGGGTGCCGGGCCAGCAACCAGCCCCAGGCGGCGTAGCCGAACATGGTGTTGCCCACCGCCTGCCAGGCCACCGCGCCCCAGGTCAGGGCGTCGGCGTTCCTGACGCCCGCGACCATGGCCGGCCAGCCCTCAAGCCATAGCGACATCAGAAACAGCGGCGGGATCGAGAACAGGCTGGCCCAGACCACATAGGCCAGCATGTTCACCGTGCCGGCTTGGCGGGCGACGATGTTGCCGCCGGCCCAGCTGGCCGCGGCCAGCAGGATCAGCAGCACGCCCAGCGGCGTGGCCGCCCCGCCGCCATGGGCGGCGATCAGCACGATGCCCGAGGCCGCCAGCAGCAGGGCCGCGACCTGGAACGGCTGCACCTTCTCGCCGCTGATCTTCATGGCCATGCCGATGGTGAAGAACACCTGGGTCTGCACCACCAGCGAGGCCAGGCCCGGCGAGATATGGCCCTTCATGGCCACGAACAGCAGGCCGAACTGCCCCGCCCCGATCAGCACGCCATAGGCCGCCAGGTTCTTCCACGGGACCCGCGGCCGCTTGACGAAGAAGGCCACCGGCAGCAGCACCAGGGTGAAGCGCAGGGTGGCGAACAGCAGCGGCGGCAGATGGTCCAGCGCCACGCGGATGACCACGAAATTGGTCCCCCACACCGCCACCACGGCCAGGGCGAGCAGAAAGTGGCGCAGCGGCAGCGACATCGGCGGGCTCCGGACGAACTGCGCCGTATCTAGGCCTTCCGGCCAGACAACGCCACGTCGCAGGTCCTAGTCGTTCAAGGTCTCGCCCGTCAGCACCTGCTCGTCGACCTCGATGCGGGCGATCGTGGCTTCGGGCCCCCGCCCGGCGAACACCCGCAGCTCGTAGACCTTGTCGGCCGGCCAGACCTTCAGGGTCCAGCAGCGCAGGGTCTGCCCGCCGCGATGGTCGTCGGAACAGGGCCAGACCGAGCGCAGGTCGGCGACGTTCAGGCGACGCAGGATCGCCGGGCAGGATTCGGGCGTCGCCGTCGCCACCCGGCAGTCGATGTCGTAGGCCGGGTCAGGCCCGGCCGCGCCCTCGGCGGCCCGGGTCAGCCACCAGGCGCCGCTCAAGGCCGCCTCGGCGGTCGGGGCCGAGAAGAAGGTCACGTCCTGGTCGGCCAACTGGCCGCACGCCGCTCGGGCGTCGGGCGGCGGCGGGCCGTCGTAGTAGTCGTCCTCCCGGGCCGGCGGGGCCAGCAGGTGGTAGCGGGTCGTGGCCTTGAGGCTGGCGGCGCGCATGGGGGTGTCGGCGCCTTGCTCGGACTCTTGCGGACCGTCGGCCGGCTCGAACGTCACCACCACGCCGTCGCGGGCGCACACCCCCGGCGCCCAGGTGGCGCGGGGCGTGCTCTGGAAGGCCAGGTCGCGCAGCGGCTTGGTCGGGATGCGGCCGGGCGTGGGGCGGGGATCCGCCGGGGTCAGCAGATCGGCGACCTGGTCCATGACCCGGCGGGTCAGTTCGGCGGGCGGCAGGGCGCGCGCCTCGGTCTTGCTCAGCGTCTCGCTCGCCGTCCGGGTCTGCGCCGCCGCCACGACCGGCGCGGCCAGCGCCGACAACGCCACAAGCGCGATGGACCGCGCCGTTCCTCGCCTCGCCATAGCCTTTCCTCCAACGGCCGCCCCCTAAAGTGATCCCACCAATGTGACCGTCAAGCGGCGGCGCCCGGCGCACGAATTTAAACAATCGTTTGACGTTCTGGCGCGAGCCGCGTTTAGCTTCCCGCCGCACCCATGGAGCCACGACGATGTCCAGCTGGGATTTCCTGGTCGCCAAGGCCGACCTTCGAGAGGCCAAGGTCGCGGCCGCCGACCTGTCCGACCTGGCCGAGGGCGAGGCGCGGCTGGCGATCGAGCGCTTCGCCCTGACCGCCAACAACATCACCTACGCGGTGTTCGGCGACCAGATGCGCTACTGGGACTTCTTCGCGGGGCCGGAGGGCTGGGGACGGATCCCGGTCTGGGGCCATGCGCGGGTCGAGGCCTCGAACCATCCGGACCTCGTCGTCGGCCAGCGGTTCTACGGCTACTATCCGATCTCGACCCACCTGACCGTGGCGCCGCGCAAGACCCGGACCGGCTTTGCCGACCTCGCCCCGCACCGTCGGGACCTGCCGGCGGTCTACAACCAGTACCAGGCGGTGGGCGTGGCCAGCCCGGCCGAGGACTATCAGGCCCTGTTGCGACCGCTGTTCATCACCGGCTTCCTGATCGAGGACTTCCTGGACGAGAACGACCTGTTCGGCGCGCGGTCGGTGTTGCTGACCAGCGCCTCCAGCAAGACGGCGATCAGCCTGGCTTTCCAGCTCAAACAGCGTGGCAAGGCGCGGGTGGTCGGCCTGACCTCGAGCCGCAACAAGGCCTTCGTCGAGGGGCTGGGCTGTTACGATCAGGTCGTCCCCTATGACGCGGTGGCGACGGCGCCGATCGAGGAGCCGGTGGTGGTGGTCGACTTCGCCGGCGACGCGCCGCTGCTGAAGGCCGTGCACGAGCGGTTCGGCCAGGCCCTGGCCTATTCCTGCCGGGTGGGCGGCGCCCATTGGGAGGCCGAACGGGCCAGCGGCTCCTTGCCGGGCCCAAAGCCGGTGTTCTTCTTCGCCCCCGACCGCATCCGCAAGCGGGCGGCCGACTGGGGTCCCGGCGGGCTGGACCAGCGCCATGACGCCGCCTGGGCCCCGTTCGCCGCCGACGCGCCCCGCTGGCTGCGGGTCATCGAGGGCGTCGGGCCCGATGCGGTGACGGCGGCCTACCGGGCGGTGCTGGAAGGCCAGGCGGGGCCGGACGAGGGGCATGTTCTGAGCCCTCTCCCCTAGGGAGAGGGGCTACTTCGCCAGGTCCGCCGGGGTGGTCGGCTGCGAGATCACCGCCTCCATCCGCGCCCACCGCGCCGCCTGCGACGGGCCGGCCCGCTCGACATGGGCGCGGACCATGTCCTGGCCGAGGTTGTAGTTGATCACGTAGCTCCGATAGGCCTCGATGAAGCTCAGCGACTTCTCGGCCTTGGCGCGGGTGCTCAGCGCGTACTTGGCCAGGGCGGCCACGGCGGCCTCCTTGTCCATCTTTCCGGACAGGTAGAGGTCGGCGATGGTGTTCTGGACGCTGGCCAGGTCGGCGGTGGCGGTGGTCAGGGCGTCGTAGGTCGCGGCCGTGGCCGGGTCCAGGCCCGCCAGCGGGTAGAGCGTCCGGCGCTCGAAGGCCAGCTTCTCGCCCTCCGGGAAGGCCAGCTTGATCCCGTAATTGGCCGAACCCTCGGCGATCAGCGATTGCGGCGAGAACAGCGGATAGACGCTGAACTCGACCCAGCCCTTGCCCTTGGTCAGCTTCTCCTCCAGCAGGGCGTTCAGCACGTGGTGGCCCGGATAGCCCTCGTGGCAGCCCAGGTCGACGGCGCGGCTGATGGGGGTGGGCAGGTCGGTGTTGAGCTCGATCAGGCTGTGGGCCCCGCCCTTGTACCAGTTGTAGCCGCTCCAGGGCTTCTTGGTGACGAAGGAGAGGTCGAAGCGCTCGCCCTTGGGCAGGGCGATGTGGGCCTCCGTCCGCGCCTTGCACTCGGCGATCGCCGCCTTCATCACCGGTTCCAGCCGGTCGGTCGGGATCGTGTAGCGGGCCTGGAACGCGGTGACCCGGCTCGTCAGGTCGCCTTCGCCGGGGACCAGCTTGTCGATCCTGGCCAGGATCGGGTCGTAGGCGCTGAGCGGCTTGAGCGGCGGGCGCACGCCGAACAGGCCCTCGGCCTCGTCCTGGAAGCTGAACTTCACCCCGGCTAGCATGGCCAGGCGGGTCTGGGCGGCCTTGACCTGGCCGGCCAGGAAGGCCTTGCGGCGGATTTCGTCGGGGCTGAGGGCCTTGCCGTCGACGGCCTTCAGGGCGGCGGCCAGCCGGTCGGCCTCGGCGCGCAGGGCGGGAACCTCGCGCGGCTTGGCCTTGGCGGCGGTCGCCCATTCGGCGGGGCCGTAGTAGGCGTCGACATAGCCGGGCTCGCGTTCGCCGGCCTCGAGGGTCAGGCGGACGAAGTCCCGGGCGACGCCGTCCAGCTTGGCGCCCTCGGGGGCGCCGAAGGCGGGGGCGGCGAGCAGGGCCAGGGCGGCGGTCGCGGCGGCGAGGCGGAGGATCATGGAGCGTGTCTCGGGGCGAGGAAGGCGCGCACGCTGCCTCGCGTCGCCGATCGCCGCAAGAGCGCCGCTAACCCCGCGCCGCGACCGCCAGGCCGGGGAAGTCGCTGAACAGGCCGTCGACGCCGGCGGCGTAGAGGGCCTCGAAGACCGCCGAGACCTCGCCCGGCTGGGCCAGGTAGTCGGCGGCCGCCGCGTCGCCCCGGCGCAGGGACGACGGCAGGAAGTAGTTCTCGGCCCGCACGGTCCAGGGATGGACGACCAGGCCGGCGGCGTGGGCGTCCCTCACCAGGGCGGTGGCCGGCTGCAGGTTCGCGGCGTCCTGCGGGACGACCTGGGTCTTCTCCGGGCCCAGGCCGTCGGCGTAGAGCGCCACGTCCTTCAGGCCCGACGGGCTGCACAGCTGCGAGTAGGCGACGTTCGGCAGGTCGGCCGGGCCGCCCTCGCCGGCGGTCAGTTGCACCAGCCGGGCTCTGGTCTTGCCGCGGAGGGTCTTCAGCGGCGTGACCTCGAAGCACTGGACGAAGACCGGGGCGGCGGCGGAGTCCAGGTCGTTCTTCTTCAGCAGGGCGGCCAGGCGGTCCTCGAGCGGCAGGCCCAGGCTCGCGAAGTAGCTGGGGTGCTTCATTTCGGGATAGACGCCGATCGTGCGGCCGGTGCGCTGGCTTCCGGCCCTGGCGATGGCCACGACCTCGTCGAAGGTCAGCAGCGAGGCCTGGCCGTCGTAGCGGGTGTTGCCGGGACGCAGCTTCGGCAGCCGTTCGAAGGCCCGCAGGGTCTTGATCTCGGCCAGGGTGAAGTCCTCGGTGAACCAGCCGGTGACCGGCTGGCCGTCGATGGTCTTGGTCGCCTTGCGGCCGGCGAACTCCGGACGGCCGGCGACGTCGGTGGTGCCGCCGATCTCGTTCTCGTGCCGGGCGATCAGGTGGCCGTCCTGGGTCGGCACCAGGTCGGGCTCGATGAAGTCGCAGCCCTGGTCGATGGCCAGGTCGTAGGCCAGCTGGGTGTGCTCCGGCCGCAGGCCCGAGGCGCCGCGGTGGGCGATGACGATCGGCCGCTTCGGGGCGCGGGCCAAGCCCAGGCCGGGGGCCAGGGTTCCGGCCAGGGCGGCGGTCGCCAGGGTATGGGTGACGAGGGCGCGTCGGGTCAGCAGGGTCATGGCGGCCATCTAGCGCGCCGATGTGACGGTTTGACCAGCCTTGACGCCCCCCTCGCGCCCTTCGCCTAGTCCTTGCTCGAACGCCGGAGGATGGCCAGCAGGCCCTGCGACTTCTGGGGCAGGTCGGTGGCCAGGCGCGAGGCCATTTCGCGCACGCCGACCGCATAGGCCTCGCCGCCCTCGGCGATCTCGCCCGCCCGCCGGGCCAGGTCGTCGAGGTCGCGGGCCAGGGCCTCGACCTGCTCTCGAGCCAGCAGGCGCGCCTCGCGCTGCAGGCGCTGGACGCGCTGGGTGGTGGTCTCGGGGCCGCGGCCGAGATCATAGACCTCGACGGGGGCCGCCGGTTCGGGGACGAGGGTCAAAAGCGGACCATTCATGGCGTCGTCACTCCTCGGGCGGCCTCCGGAGTCGGCGCCGGCCCTCGCCAGATAGAAGGCTGCGCCTTGGCGGACCGTTCCCCCGGTTCGCGCCGTTCCGTGCGATCGGCGAGCGGGAGTGTCCTGCATGCCACAGCTTCGCGCGGAGGTGGTTTCGGCGCTTATGAAGCGGGCGGTTTTGCTTCCGGCTCGGCCGTCGTCCGGCCTGCGATCCGGGCGCCCGGCTCGCAGGGGCCCTGGTAGGTGCTGGTCGCCTGCATGCGCAGGGTCTGCTTGCGCCCGAAGGCCGAGACGACCAGCTCCAGGTCGGTGTCGGCGGTGGTGACGAAGTCGCCGCTGACCCGGCCGGTGAGGGCGTAGTCGATGTGGTCCTTCTGGCAGGCCAGCTCCAGGCGGAACCCGTGGGCGGTGCGGACCACGGCGGGGTTGCCGCACGGCGAGACCTTGCGGGCCGCCTCGGCGCCGGGGTCGAAGCCCTCGCCTACGCACTGGGTCGAGTCCTCGGGACCGGCCGGGGTCCGGGTGACCGTCTTCCACAGGCCGGGCTTGAGGGTGGTGGGACCACCGGCGACCGGGGCGGCGTCCTGCTGGGCGATCGGCGCCGGGCCGGAGCCGGCCGCCGGGTCGTGGGCGCGGTCGTCGGTGCGGGAGCAGGCGGCCAGGCCCGACAGGGCGGGACCGAGCAGCAGGATCGGGACCAGGCGGCGGAAGCTCGAGACCAGGTGGCGCATGGGCGGACCCTAGCGCGTCGGGCGGCCGGCGGGAAAGCCCCGTCTCGCCGCGACGAAACAGCGCCTTCCCCGGCGACTCGCCCCATGGTCCCCCCATGGCCGACGAAACCCTCGAACAGCTGATCGACCGCCTGCGCGCCGTGGAGGCGCAGATCGAGGCCGCCTTCGCCGCGCGCGACGCCGAGCGGGCGGCCGCCGCCGGCCTGGTGATCGAGGGCGACAAGCCCTGCTTCAAGGCCGACGCGCTCAGGCGCCAGAAAGCGCATCGCAAGGGCCTGCGCCTGGCCCGCACCCCCTGGCCGACCCTGCTGACCATGCCGCTGATCTACGGCATGGCCCTGCCGCTGATGATGCTCGACCTCAGCGTCAGCCTCTACCAGCTGGGCTGCTTCACCGCCTGGGGCATCGCCCGGGTCAGGCGCTCGGAGTACGTGGTCATCGACCGCCACCGGCTGGGCTATCTGAACCTGGTGCAGAAGCTCAACTGCGTGTTCTGCGGCTACGGCAACGGCGTCATCGCCTACGCCCGCGAGATCACCGCCCGCACCGAGCAGTACTGGTGCCCGATCAAGCACGCCCTGAAGGTCAAGGGCAGCCACGAGCGCTATCGCGACTTCCAGGCCTATGGCGACGCCGAGGGCTATGTGGCGAGCTCCGGGGCGTATCGCGAGCGGCTGAAGCGGGGGGCGTAGGCTGGCCCCGGTTCTTCTCGCCCCGGCCCCGCCAGTAGAACGACCACATGTCCGGCTCGGGCGGCTCGGTCCCGTCCTCGGCCATCTGGCGCACCCAGCGGGGGAAGTGGAGGAGGGCCAGGTGGGCGCCGCTGGGATGGTCGCGGCGGATCTCGGCGAACCGGGCGATCACCGCCCGGATGAAGCCGGCTTTTCGCATCGCCTTGATGTAGCCCTTCATGGCGCGCTTGAGCCGGGGCCGGCGGACGCGTCTGGCGCGGGGCTGGGTCATGGGGATTTCCTTTGTCTCAAGGGCCGGGGGGCGATCACTTGCCCCCTACGGACCGCTTCGCGGTCGTCTTCCCCCAGAGGGGGAAGAGCCTTCGGGTGCAGGCGGCTCCGCCCCCTCTGGGGGCGGACAGGCGGCGAAGCCGCCAGGTGGGGGCAAGTGTTCACCGGCACGATCTGTCGTCCTCACGCGGCTGGCCGCTGAGCTGATGGAAAGGGTCGCGGAGCGCCGGACATCGTCCGGAGTGTTTGTGTTGTTACCGTTTCGACGAAGCCACCGCTCCGCGCCATCGTTATTCGCCAGCGTCCGGTAGGCAGCCCTGTTGAGGCTTAGCCGGACCCGGTCTCGATCCCT
>NZ_JBWKPX010000051.1:0-19235 GCF_059418465.1 Caulobacter sp. GW821-FHT09A05 | reverse complement strand
CAAGCCTCGCTTGAGAGAGTGAATCATGCCCAGTCCCGCACCGCTACGGACTTCTTCAACAGCCTGCTAGAGCCTTTCAGTCTCGCATGGAAGGCGTAAAAAGGCTCTAAATCAAACATTTAGAGCGCGGCAGGCGCCGAAGCCGCTCACGCTTTCGGCTGTCACGCCCTAGGTCGGCGAGCGGGTCACCTGCTCGGAGAGGCGCGGCTTCAGATAGTAGGTGCGGCGGAAGGTCAGGTTCTGGGGGATGATGAACTTGAACACCGAATTGTACTCGTAGCTGGCCTTGCTCATGATCACGCTCTGGCCGGCCGGCAGCACGCTGACGGGAATGTCGAGCACGGCGCCGGGCGCGGGGCAGTTCAGCGGCGCGTTCGATTGTTCGGACCACACGACCGTGTCCTTGCCGTTGGCGTCGGAGGCGATGCTGACCAGGCACAGCCGCAGGGTCGAGGTCGGGAACGGCGACATCAGCACGTCGCCAACGCTGAACAGGTCGGCGAGGCGGGCGTCGGTCAGCTTCGGGTCCCGGGCCACGACGTCGCCGATCGACGAGGTCAGGTGGCTCAGGCGCCGCTGGGCCATCATCGCCTCGGTCAACTCGGCCATGCCGAAATAGAAGACGATCAGCACCGGGGCGATCAGGGCGAATTCGACGGCCGAGACGCCGCGGCGATCGCGCCAGAATCGGGAAAGACGGCGGCTCATGTGCATTTGATCGCGACGGGGGTGTTGGAAAAGGGCTCGTTGGCGAACACCGCCGCGAACGTCACCTGGCGATCGCCGGACGTGCCGGCGACCGCCTCCTGCAGCAACGGCGTGATCAGGGGCCATTTGTAGTAGCCGCGCACGAGGACGATCGAGTTGGCGCCGCCGGGGTCGAAGCAGGTCTTGCCGGCCACCGGGGCCGGCAGGTCGTCGGTCTGCGCGAACGAGGGCAGGACGCGGACGTCGAGGACGATCGACGACGCGCAGGACGAGCCCAGCCAGGACATCTCGCCGCACACCGCGTCGCGGAACGTGACCGCGTCGCCGCCGCTGGCCTGCAGCGCCCCGGTGCGGATGGTGCGGTCGACGTTGTTCAGCGCGTTCTCCAGGCTCATCGACACCAGGAAGGTCAGGCCCAGCTCGATGATCGCGAACACCAGGATCAGGAAGGGGATGGCGACGAAGGCGAACTCGATCGCCGCCGCGCCGTCGTCGGCGCGGGCGAAGCGACGTAGCAGCCCCAGACGGGCCAGAAGTCGGCGATGGTGTCGGGCTCGATCGGCCATGGCGGCGTCCGGGTCAGCGCCTTTGAGGGAACGTCAGGCGAGGCAATCTAGGCCGCGCGTCCCTAATCAGGGGTTTAGGCCCGCGCGATCTCGCGGCGAACCGGCTCTAGGGGGTGGGCGGGGCGCCGGCGGCGGCGGCGGGCGCGGCGGTGGTGCTCAGCAGCGAGCAGCGATCGCCGCAGGCGTAGGTCGCGGCGTTGACGCCGCGCTGGACGACGACGGCCTGGGTCGGGACGCTGGAGACCACGACGTCGCGGTCGGCCAGGGCGCGGCCGCGAGCGTCGAAGGCCAGGATGGTGGTGGCGCCGACCTTCTTGCCCAGGATCACCAGGGTCCGCTCGTTGACGAGGCTGACATCGGCCACGGACGGGTCGCCCACCACGATGTCGCGCACGGGCGCGCCCAGGGTGATGCGCGCGGCGGCGCCGGCGCTGACCGAGAGCGGCGCGGACAGGCTGTCGGCGACGGCGACGGTGGCGACGGAGAGGCTCAGACCGGCGCAGAGGACGAGAGTCAGGCGGCGCATGAAGATGTCTTCCCAGGCTTTGTACGCGACCAGCATGCCTGGGAATGGTCAATAAAGAACTAAGCTGGATGCTCGTGTATTCTTTCTAGAGTTCGAGAAAACGTTGGCAGATAAGGGGTTTTTGCCCGTGGAGAAGCGCCATGGTTAAGAGCTAGTAATGATAAATCAAAATAAACCAATGAAAAAATTAGAGAAACTATCCGGTGTTTACTGGGCATTAAGTGAGGTCGGCGAAATTGATCGTGTTTTCGGGGGTGAGCAAGTCGACACGGCTTGAGAGCCCAGATCCACTTACTGACCAAGGAGATCTACATGTCGAAGTTTGTCACCCGCTTCCTGAAGGACGAATCCGGCGCGACCGCCATCGAGTACGGCCTGATCGTCGCCCTGATCGCCGTCGTGATCGCCACCATCGTGACCACCCTGGGCGGCACGCTGAAGACCACCTTCACGAACGCCAACACCAAGATCGCCGCCGGCAACGCCGCTTCCTAAGCGACGCTCCGACCATCGAAGACGAGGCCTCGGCGGAAACGCCGGGGCCTTTTCTTTGCGTCCTGACCTCAGTCCAGGCCGCGGCGCTTCGTTCGCGGCGCTGGCGGAAACCATTGCTTCATCGGATCGGGGCAAGATGTTTCGGATCGAACGAGTCAGGCCGCCATGCAGACCTTTCAATACGCCCTGCTGCTGATCTTCCCCGCGCTGACCGTGGTCGCCGCGCTGAAGGACGCCACCAGCTATACGATCCCCAACTGGATCTCCCTGGCGCTGATCGTCGCCTTCGCGCCGGTCGCCCTGGTCAGCGGCGCGTCCCTGGCGACCCTGGGCCTGTGCCTGGCTTCCGGCGCCGTCGCCCTGCTGGTCGGCATGGGCATGTTCGCGGCCGGCTGGATCGGCGGCGGCGACGCCAAGCTGTTCGCGGCGTCGGTCCTGTGGCTGGGCTGGCCCGCGGCCCTGCCGTTCATGCTGGTCACCGGCATGGCGGGCGGCGCCCTGACCCTGGGCCTTCTCAGCCTGCGCTCGGGCTGGTTCGAGCCGGTCCTGGCCGGCAGCCCGGCCTGGGTCCGCAAGCTCGGCGCCCCGGGCGGCGACATTCCCTACGGCGTGGCCATCGCGATCGGGGCCCTCGCGACCTTTCCGCAGGGCGCGCTGGCCCTGGCCGCCGGCGCCTAGAGCGCGTTGGGCGAAAGTGTGAGCGGTTTCGCCCGCTAAACAGGCTCTAGGATCGGGCGGCGCCCGCGTCAGCCTGTCGCGCCGCCGATCCCGCCTTTCGGACCGGCGCCTTTAGCCGCTGTTAACCATGGGCGGGCGAGCATGAGACGGGGGCCAGAAGGGCCGTTGGACGATTCGTGCGTGATCGCCTGAAGGCGGCCCGCCTTGACCCAGTTTTCGTCGCTAGAGCCCAGCCGCATGAATCCTCTTCGCGTCATGATCGTCCTGGTCGCCGCCGTCGCGGCCATCGGCCTGGCCGTGGTCATGCAGAAGGCGATGGGCGGCAAGCCCGCGCCGGCGCCGGTGGTCCAGACCTCCGCCCCGTCGACCAAGCCCATGACCCAGGTCCTGGTCGCCAAGCGCGACCTGGCCATCGGCGACCGCCTGGCCGCCGGCGACGTCGACTGGCAGCCCTGGCCGTCCGACGCCGTCAACGCCGCCTTCATCACCAATGGCGCGGCCGATCCCGTCCCGACCAAGGCGACCGCCAAGGCCGCCAAGGCGGTCGGGGACGCGGCCGGGACGATGATCGGCGGCGTCACCCCCGAAAAGGCCGTCGAGGGCGCGATCGTGCGCGACCCGATCCTGGCCGGCGAACCCATCACCGCCCGCAAGATCGTCCGCGGCGGCGAAGGCGGCTACCTGTCGGTGGTCCTGGGCCCCGGCAAGCGCGCCATGGCCGTGCCGGTCACCTCCGAGACCGCGGTCGGCGGCTTCATCCTGCCCGGCGACCGGGTCGACGTCATCCAGACCCGCGAGGCGCAGAGCGTCGGCGAGGGCGACGGGGCGGCGATCAAGCAGACCGTCGCCGAGACCATCGTCCAGAACGTCCGCGTCCTGGCCCTGGACCAGAGCACGGCGGCCGAGAAAGACGCCAAGACCATCGTCGCCTCCACCGCCACCCTCGAGGTCGGCCCGATCGAGGCCGAGGCCCTGACCCGGGCCAAGGCGGCCGGTCCGGTGACCCTGACCCTGCGCGCCTATACCGACCTGGGCGGCCCCTCGGGCCTCGCGGTCGCCTCGCAAGATTCCGCCGTCGTCCGCATCAACCGCGGCGGCCAGACCTCCAGCATCTCGGTTCGCCCATGATCCGCCGGCTCTCCTCCGCCTCGCTCGCGGCCGTCCTGGCCCTGGCGCCCTCGGCCGCCGCCCTGGCCGACGGCCCGGCGGCCGGCACCCATCTCTACCGGACGCCGGCCCGGGTCTCCCCGCGTTCCGTGGCGCCTCCGACGATGGCTCCGCCCGCCGACCAGGTTCTGCGGATCGACCTGACCGCCTCGGGCGCCCAGACCCTGAACCTGTCGCGCGGCAAGTCGGCCATCATCGAGCTGCCCGTCGACGTGCGCGACATGCTGGTGACCAACCCGGCCGTGGCCGACGCGGTGCTGCGCGGCCCGCGCCGCATCTATGTGCTGGGCATGGCCCTGGGCGCGACCGACGCGGTGTTCTTCGACGCCTCGGGCCGGAAGATCCTCAGCCTGGCCATCCGGGTCGAGCAGGACTCCACCGCCCTGGAGGACACCCTGCGGCGCGTGCTGCCCAACGCCAGCATCCAGGTGCAGGCGATCCGCGACAGCGTGATCCTGACGGGCGCGGTGGCCAACGCCGGCGAGGCGGGCATGGCGTCCCAGATCGCCAGCAAGTTCGTCGACAAGCCCGACAACGTGCTGAACATGCTGACCATCGCCGGCAAGGATCAGGTGATGCTCAAGGTCCGCATCGTCGAGGTCCAGCGCAACCTCATCAAGCAGCTTGGTGTCGATTCCAACGCCGTGCTGGGTCAACTCGGCGAGACCCAGTACAAGTTCGGCCTGACCCCCACCTACGGGGTGAATGGCGGCCTGTTGGGGGGCGGGATCGGTGGGTGGCTGCGCGACACGACCAAGCAGCCCCAGATGGTGGTGCCCTGCGCGGCCGGAATCACCGGCACCTGCTATCAGGTCGTTCACTCGACGGTCTTCGATTCCGTCGACGCCAACGGCAATCCAATCAAGGTCATCAACGGCAATACGGCCACCGTCAAGGACACGGCTGGCAGTCCCGGCCTGAACTCCGGCAAGGGTATGATCCAGGCCTTCGAACGGGCGGGCCTGGTGCGCACCCTGGCCGAACCCAACTTGACGGTGGTGTCGGGCGAAGCCGGCAAATTCCTGGTTGGCGGCGAGTTTCCGGTGCCGATCGCCCAGGATGCGACGGGCCGCATCTCGCTGGAGTTCAAGCCTTACGGCGTCGGCCTGGGCTATACGCCGGTGGTGCTGTCGGGCGGTCGCATCTCGCTGAAGCTGTCGACCGAGGTGTCGGAACTGACCAGCCTGGGGGCCTTCACCCTGGCCAGCAGCACTGGCGGCACCAATCTCAGCGTGCCTGGCCTGACGGTGCGGCGGGCGGAAACCACGGTCGAGCTGCCGTCGGGCGGGTCGCTGATGATCGCCGGCCTGCTGCAGCAGCAGACCAAGCAGAACATCGACGCCTTGCCCGGCATGACCAGCCTGCCGATCCTCGGCTCGCTGTTCCGCTCGCGCGACTATCTGAACGGCGAGACCGAACTGGTGGTGATCATCACCCCCTACATCGTCGACCCGACCAAGCCGCAGAACCTGCAGACGCCGGCCGACGGCCTGCAGACGGCGAGCGACATGGGCACGGTGCTGCTGGGCCGGCTCAACAAGGTGGTCAAGGCGCCGGTCGGCGCGAACAGCGGGCGCGCCTACCAGGGCCCCGTCGGCTATGTGATCGAGTGAGAACGCGGACATGACGCGACCCCATCCTTCCTCTTCGTTCCCGGCGGCCTCGAAATTGGCCGCCGCCGGCCTGGTCCTGGCGCTGCTGGCCGCCTGCGCAGGCCCCGCCGCCGGCCCCGAGACGGCCGTCGCGCCGCGCACCGCCTCCCAGAAGTGGGAAGACCGTGTGCATGTCGCTCCTCGTCCGGACGAGGTGCTGCTGGCGCTCCATGCCGAGGGGCTGTCGGCGGCGCAGACCCAGGCCCTGGACGAGCTGGTGGGCCGCTGGATGGCGGCCGAGGCGCGGGAGATCGTCGTCAACGCCCCCATCGGCGGGGCCGGCGGCGAGGTCGCCGGCCGCATGGCCGTGGCCGCCCGCCAACGCCTGATCGCCATGGGCGCGCCGGCCGCCAAGGTGCGGGTGACGGGCTATGACGCGGCCGGCGCGCCGGCCGCGCCGCTGAAGGTCGGCTTCCTGCGCTATACCGCCCAGATCCCGCAATGCGGCGGCTGGGAGAACCTCGCCGCCACCCGCGACAACACCGCCTACGAGAACTTCGGCTGCGCGGTGACCGCCAACATCGCCGCCCAGGTGGCCAATCCCGAAGACCTGCTGGGCCCGCGCGCCGAGGCGCCGATCGACTCCGGTCGCCGCGCGACCGTGCTCGACAAGTACCGCAAGGGCGAGGTCACTTCGTCGGCCAAGGATGAGCAGTCCGACGGCGCCATTTCGAAGGCGGTCAAGTGATGACCACGCGTAGCGATCACGACCCCTTCGACCTCGGCTTCGAAGCCGACGACGACTTCGCCGCGCCGGACGCGCCCCTGGGCGGCGACCCGTGGCGTGGCGCGCCGCCGGAGCGCTCGAGCGCCGACGACCCGTTCGCCGATTTCCCGCCCGTGCGTCCTCGCGAAACCGTCTCCGCGCCGTTCGCCGACCTGCCGCCGCCGGCCGAGCCGTACACGCCCCAGCCGCCGGTCGCGGCGGCCGCCGCCCCGGCGGTCGTCCTCGCGGCGGCCCAGGCCGCGCCGATCGAAGCGGCCGAGCCGGTTGAGCCCGTCGCCCATCCGGTCGGCTCGACCCAGGCCCTGGTGCAGGAAGTCCTCGCCGCCGCCGACGCCGACATGGGCGAGGCGGCCGTGCCCCGCATCACCATCCACGCCTTCTGCGCCCGGGCCGAGACCGTCGCCCTGGTCGAGGCCGCCTCGGCCGACCGCCGGATGGCCCGCGCCTCGACCATCGCCCAGCCCGGCGGGCTGGAAGGGGCCGTGGCCTACTACCAGAACCAGTCGACCCCCTCGCTGGTGCTGGTCGAGAGCCTGGACGCCGCGCCGCGCATGCTGGCCCTGCTGGACGGCCTGGCCCAGGTCTGCGACCCGGGGACCAAGGTCGTGGTCATCGGCCAGACGAACGACATCGCCCTCTATCGCGAGCTGATGCGGCGCGGGGTCAGCGAGTACATCACCCAGCCCCAGGGGCCGCTGCAGATCATCCGCGCGATCTCCAGCCTCTATGCCGACCCCTCCGCGCCGTTCGTCGGCCGGCAGATCGCGTTCGTCGGCGCCAAGGGCGGCGTCGGCTCCTCGACCCTGGCCCACAACTTCGCCTGGTCGATGGCCGAGCGCGTGCAGGCCGCCACGGTGATGGTCGATCTGGACCTGCCGTTCGGCACCGCCGGCCTCGACTTCAACCAGGACCCGCTGCAGGGCGTGCTCGATGCGCTGAGCCAGCCCGACCGCCTGGACCCGGTGCTGATGGACCGGATGATGGTGCGCTGCGGCGACCGCCTGTCGCTGTTCGCCGCGCCCGGCGCCCTGGACCACGACTACGAGATCCCGGCCGAGGCCTACGAGGAAGTCACCCAGAAGATCCGCGGCGCCGCGCCCTTCGTGGTGCTGGACCTGCCGCACAGCTGGAGCGCCTGGACCCGCCGGGTGCTGATCGCCAGCGACGACCTGGTGGTGGTGGCCACGCCCGACCTCGCCAGCCTGCGCAACGCCAAGAACATCGTCGACCTGGTCCGCCAGGCCCGCCCCAACGACGCCCCGCCGCGCCTGGTGCTGAACCAGGTGGGCGTGCCCGGCCGTCCCGAGATCCCGGTCAAGGACTTCGGCGAGGCCCTGGGCCTGACGCCGTCCCTGGTCCTGCCCTTCGATCCCAAGCCCTTCGGCCAGGCCGCCAACAACGGCCAGATGGTCGCCGAGGTGGCGCCCAAGTCGAAGGCGGCCGAGGGCATCGACCACCTGGCGCGCCTGATCAGCCGTCGCGAACCGCCGGCGGCCCAGAAGGCCTCGGTCCTCTCCAGCCTGTTCAAGAAGAAGTAGGGGCATGTTCGGCAAGCGCGACCAGGCCGCCGCCCTCCGTCCGGAACAGGCGCCGCCGCCCGTCTCGACCGGCGCGCCGGCCATCGCCACGCGCCCGCAGCGCGTCGAGCCCGCCGCCAACGAATCCGTCGCCCCCGCCGCCCCCGCCGCCCCGGCGGCGAGCCCGGCCAAGGCCGTCGGTCCCAAGGCCACCAACGGCCTGGAGCAGCTGCGCGCCGCCCAGGGCGCGCCGCCGACCGCCAACGTGGTCCGCGAGCAGAGCGACTATTACCACGCCACCAAGACCACGATCTTCAACGCCCTGCTCAACACCATCGACCTCAGCCAGCTGGCCCAGCTGGATCTGAAGGCGGCGGCCGAGGAGATCCGCGACATCGTCGCCGAGCTGGTGGCGATCAAGAACGTCTCGATGTCGGTCTCCGAGCAGGAGCACCTGGTCCAGGACATCATCAACGACGTCCTCGGCTACGGCCCGCTGGAGCCCCTGCTGGCCCGCGACGACATCGCCGACATCATGGTCAACGGCGCCCACCGGGTGTTCATCGAAGTCGGCGGCAAGGTCCAGCTGACCAATGTCCGCTTCCGCGACAACCTGCAGCTGATGAACATCTGCCAGCGGATCGTCAGTCAGGTCGGCCGCCGGGTCGACGAAAGCTCGCCGATCTGCGACGCCCGCCTGCCCGACGGCAGCCGCGTCAACGTCATCGCCCCGCCCCTGGCGCTGGACGGTCCCACCCTGACCATCCGGAAGTTCAAGAAGGACAAGCTGACGATGAAGAACCTGGTCGACTTCGCGTCGATCAGCCCGGAAGGGGCGCGGGTGCTGGGCGTGATCGGCGCCTGCCGCTGCAACATCGTCATCTCGGGCGGCACCGGCTCGGGCAAGACCACCCTGCTCAACACCATGACCGCCTTCATCGACCCTACCGAGCGGGTGGTGACCTGCGAGGACGCGGCCGAGCTGCAGCTGCAGCAGCCGCACGTGGTCCGCCTGGAAACCCGGCCCCCCAACCTGGAAGGCCAGGGGGCGGTGACCATGCGCGACCTGGTCAAGAACTGCCTGCGGATGCGTCCCGAGCGGATCATCGTCGGCGAAGTCCGCGGCCCGGAGGCGTTCGACCTGCTGCAGGCCATGAACACCGGCCACGACGGCTCGATGGGCACGCTGCACGCCAACAGCCCGCGCGAGGCCATCAGCCGGATCGAGAGCATGATCACCATGGGCGGCTACGGCCTGCCCTCGAAGACCATCAAGGAGATGATCGTCGGCTCGGTCGACGTCATCGTCCAGGCCGCGCGCCTGCGCGACGGCTCGCGGCGCATCACCCACATCACCGAGGTGGTGGGGCTGGAAGGCGACGTGATCGTCACCCAGGACCTGTTCGTTTACGAGATCAACGGCGAGGACGCCGAGGGCAAGGTGCTGGGCAAGCACCGCTCGACCGGCATCGGCCGCCCGCGCTTCTGGGACCGCGCCCGTTATTACGGCCTGGAGCGCGAGCTGGCCGAAGCCCTCGACGCGGCGGAGTAGACGATGCTGTTCATCCTCGTCGGAGTCCTGGGCTTCATCACCGTAGCGGGCCTGGGCTTCGTGCTGGCCGGCGGCGGCGACAGCGGCGCGTCCAAGACCGTCAAGCGCGCCCAGCTGATCGCCGGCGGCGACCGCCAGGCCGCGGTCGCCCGCGCCAGGGCCGCGGCCAACACCCCCGACGCCCGCCGCAAGCAGATCCTCAAGACCCTGAAGGAACAGGACCAGAGGAAGAAGAAGGCGTCGCTGACCATCGCCGCGCGCCTGCGCGCCGCGGGCCTGGGCGACAACACCCGGATGTTCTGGATCATCAGCGGCGTGGTCGGGCTGACGGCCGGCCTGGCGCTGCTGCTGCTGCGCCAGATGCCGATCATCGCCCTGGGCGCGGCCTTCGCCGCCGGCTTCGGCCTGCCTCGCTGGGTGGTGGGCATGATGGCCAAGGCCCGCACCAAGAAGTTCACGTCCGCCTTTTCCGACGCCATCGACATCATCGTGCGCGGCATCAAGTCGGGCCTGCCGGTCCACGACTGCCTGAAGATCATCGGCAAGGAGTGTCCCGAGCCGCTGGCCGGCGAGTTCCGCATGCTGACCGAGAACACCGGCATGGGCATGTCGATGGAGCAGGCGCTGGAGCGCATGTACGAGCGCATGCCCACCAACGAGCTGCGCTTCTTCACCATCGTCCTGACCATCCAGGCCAAGACCGGCGGCAACCTGGCCGAGGCGCTGGGCAACCTGTCGACCGTGCTGCGGGCCCGCAAGCTGATGGCCGAGAAGATCAAGGCGCTGTCGGCCGAAGCCGTCGCCTCGGCCGTCATCATCGGCAGCCTGCCGCCCGGCGTCATCGTGATGATCTCGATGACCGCGCCGACCTATATGGCGCCGATGTTCAGCGAGCAGCGCGGCCACTTCATGCTGATGATCGCCGGCTTCTGGATGAGCGTGGGCATCTTCGTGATGCGCAAGATGATCAACTTCAAGTTCTAGGGAGGGCGGTCATGAATCTGGTCGAGACGCTTACCGACCCCCAGACCCTGCTCAGCATCTTCATCGCCATCGTGGTGTTCGCCACCATCGTCACCCTGGCCTCGCCGATGATGAGCAGCAACGGCCTGGAGGGCCGGCTGAAGTCGGTGGCCAACCGCCGCGAGGAGCTGCGCCGCCGCTCGCGCGAGGCCCTGTCCCAGAAGGGCGGCGGCTCGCTGCGGCACGTCGACGAGGGCATGTACAAGAACGTCGTCGACCGCCTGCAGCTGTCCAGGCTGCTGGAGGATCCCAAGGTCGTCGACAAGCTGGCCCAGGCCGGCTTCCGCGGTCCCAAGCCGGTGTCGACCTTCTACTTCTTCCGCTTCGTGATGCCGTTCGTGTTCGCGGTGGTGACGGCGTTCTACCTCTATGTGGTCAACGGTTTCGGCCTGCTGCCGGTGCAGAAGATCGCCGCCTGCTTCTTCGCCCTGACGGCGGGCTACTACGCGCCCAACCTCTACATCTCCAACATCGCCCAGAAGCGCCGCGAGTCGATCGTCCAGGCCTTCCCGGACGCCCTGGACCTGATGCTGATCTGCGTCGAGAGCGGCATGTCGATCGAGGCGGCCATCGCCAAGGTCGGCGCCGAGGTCGGCTCGGCCTCGATGGAGCTGGCCGAGGAGCTCAGCCTGCTGACCGCCGAGCTCAGCTACCTGCCCGAGCGCCGCCTGGCCTATGAGGGCCTGGCCCGGCGGACCAACCATCCCGGCATCCGCTCGGTGGTCACCGCCATGATCCAGGCCGAACGCTACGGCACCCCGCTCGGCGCGGCCCTGCGGGTGATGGCCAAGGAGAACCGCGAACTGCGCCTGTCGGCCGCCGAAAAGAAGGCCGCCGCCCTGCCGGCCAAGCTGACCGTGCCGATGATCGTGTTCTTCCTGCCCGTGCTGTTCATCGTGATCATGGGTCCGGCGATCATCAAGATCCAGGACGTGATGAAGCACCGCTGAGTCGGCTGAGTGGAGCATCGCTCGGCGTCCAGCCGACTTCCGATCTTGATGTCACCAGAGCGCGATTGCCAACTACTGCTACCCTATGTAGAGCTTGGACTCTGTGGTGGCGATGACCTGGCGCCACGCTGAGTAGTGTGACCGGCGCCATGACTAAGAACACACCTCTCATTCTGGCGTTGTTCCTGGGTGGAGCGATTGTCTCGGGCTGCGGCGGCGGCGGCGGAGGCCCCGACACCGGCGGACCCGTCACACCACCGCCACCCCCTCCGGTGCAGCCTGGTCTCGGCGTGAACGACTGCGCCGCCAAGCCGCAGTCGCTGGCGTGCACCGCCGGCGCCCTGGTCTTGAGCGGGCCGTTCGCGATGTTCCGCTACGCGACCCGTCCCCTCGCCATGAACGGCACGGCCGGCGGAGACAGCGCCGCCGGGCCCGGCGTCGGGACGATCACCCAGAACGCCGGCAGCCCCGGCGTCGCGGGCGACGAGACCTACGACTGGAAGTTGACACTGGGGAGCCGCAACGAAACCTTCCCCACCGGACCGCAGCATACGGGCGCGACGCTGCCGCTTGGGATCCCCGCCCAGCGTTACTACTGCGTCACCGGCGCCCAGCCTTGCCCGCCCCACGACCTTTATCTGCTCTATCCGGCGACCACCGAGTCCGGGAGTCTCGACTATAGCCTGAGCTTCGTCTCACACACCCATGCCGAGCCGAACACGGACTATATTTTCGGCGTCTATGGGCGGGAGACAGGCGCCTTCAGTCCGGCCATGCAGACCGGCAGCGCGGTCTATGCGGGGCAGACCTTCGGCGAGGTCAACTATGCGCGAGACGGCGTCTACACGGTCAAGGGCCGCCTGTGGCTGAACGCCAATTTCGCCACGGGTGCGATCACCGGCGCGGCGACCGATTTCCAGGGCCACCTCGGTCACATCGACAGCACCTCGCCCCTGACGGCCCTGCCGGGAAAGCCCGACTTCGACTTCGCGGCTTCGCTGACGTCCACCACCGGCCACTTCACGGGCGTCGCCGCCAGCCGGGCAGGGGGCTTGGGCTGGACCGGGACGGTCATCGGGTCGTTCTTCGGCCTGGCCAACACCACCCCGGATGAGGTCGGCCTGAGCTACATCCTTAGTGGCGACGACGGTTCCATGATCGGCGCGGGCGTCGCGGGGGCCTCGCCCAGCGCGGCGGCTCCGCCGTCGGCCCCTGGACCCAATCCGATCACGCCACCGGCCCTCACCACGCCGGGCTGCGTCCAGTCCGCCTGTCTTGAGCGAACCGCCACCTTCTTCGGTCCATCGGCCCAGTTGAACCGGTCCAATGGCAATTCGGGTAGTAACCCGGACTATCCGGTCCCAAGCTACATTCGCGCGGCGGATATCCACAATGTTCAGAGCGGCGTGAGCGTCAAGATTGACCCGGGCGTGAACACGGCCGTCCCGACCGACACCTATACGATCACCTACGTCATTGATGGGGGACGGGAGAATTTTTCCCGGATCTTCCGCGTTCCGGCCGCGACGGCCGCGGACGGCTTCGGCGGGCAAGTCAAAACGGCGTCTGCGGACGACATCTTCCTCACCGGTACTTTGAGCGTCTATGACGTCTCGTCGACCCTGAGCCGCGCGCTCGACTTCGTCCAGATCGCCGCCGAGAGACATAGGGAGGTCGCGCAGCAGGAGGAGCGAAGCTTCATCGTTTTCGGCCGTCAGACCGCACCCGCCGACATGCCGACGACGGGGAGCGCTCAGTTTGCGGGGGCGACCCGGGGCGCCTACGTCAACGGCGACCGGCTATATGCGACCGCCAGCGACATCAGCCTCAACGCCAATTTCGCCACCGGCGCTGTATCCGGCCGCGCCTCAAACTTCCAGTTCCAGGAGTGGTTCACCGGCGCGCCGACGACAACCCCAGAGTCGCTGGACTTCCGCTATTCGGGCTCGATCGCCTCGGCGACGTCGACCTTTTCCGGCACGGCGACCAGCGAGACGGGCGGCCTGGGGCTGACGGGACGCGTCGAAGGCGCCTTCTTCGGCGCGACGGGGCAGGCGCCCGACGAGGCGGGCCTCACCTATCAACTCGGCACGCCGGAGAGCGGCGTATTCATGACGGGCGGCGCGGCGCTCGGACGCCAGCCTTGATCCCAGCCCGATGGGCGCCGTCCCTGCAGGTGTTCGGCGCGCTGCTGGCGCTTGGGATAGCGCGCAACGCCTCCGCCCAGGTCCAAGCCCAGGCCCAGCCGCCGCCCGCCGCCCAGAGTGGGCCTACCCCGCCCCGCGTCATCGAGGGTGATCAGGCCTTCGGCCTGGCCCTGCAGCTCTTCCTGCGCGCCGGCGAATATGACCATGCCCTCGACCTCCTGCTCAGCCGCCCCGACCTCGTGGCGCGGCCGGAAGGCCTGAGGCTGCGGGTTGAGCTCCTCGTTCGCCTGGGGCAGGACGAGGCGGCGCTGTCGGCGATCGAAACCTATCTCTCGGCCCATCCCGACGACGCCGTGGCGCGCTTTCAACTCGCCGAGATCCACTTCAAGCACCGCCACGACCAGGCGGCGACCCTGGCCTATCGCCTGGCGCTGGCCGGCGGGCTGGATCCGTTCAGGGCCGGCGTCACGCGAACGCGCCTCGAAGCCATCAACAGCCGAAAGAGCCTGCGGGTCTGGATCGGGGGCTCCATCGCGCCCGACTCGAACGTCAACGCCGGCACCGACGCGACCCATGTCGATCTCTACGGCCTGCCCTTTCAGCTGGACGACGCGGCGCGTCGGCGAGGCGGCGTCGGGGTGTCGGGCTACGGGGGCGTGGAGAAGAGCTTTCGCGTCTCGCCCACCCTGTTCGTGCGCGCCACCGGAATCTTCAGCTTCAACGCGCTGCCGGGCGACGACCTCGACAACCAGCAGCTCTCCTTGCGCCTGGGCCCGGAATGGCGGGTCGGCCGCGACGCCACCATCGCCGTGCAGGCCACGGCCAGCGAAAGCTGGTTCGGCGGCGCGCGGCTCGAACGGCGCGAAGGCCTGCTGGCCGAGGGCGACGCCTATGGCCACGATCGGCGCTGGAGGGCGATCCTGACCGCGGACAACATCCGCCAGAGCCTGAGCCCGACGCGTGACGGCCAGAGCTATGCCATCGACCTGTCCAGGACCCGGTACCTCTCGACCTCCACGCTGTGGCGCTTGAACGGCGGGGTCACCCGGCGCGATTCCCTGGCCGGGTCGGAGAGCTACTGGGAAGGTCAGGTCGGGGTGGGGCGGCTATTCCCGACGCCCTTGGCGAGCCTGCTGTATATCGAGGCCGGCTATGACGAACGCCGGTTTGACGCAGCCGCGGCCGCCTTCGGCCTGACCCGGCGCGACCAGGAAGTCAGGCTGGAAGCGCGGGTTTCGAAGCGCGATTTGCTCATCCTGGGCAGCCATCCCTATGTCTCGGCGAGGCTCTCGCGGAACCGTTCGAACATCGGACTCTACAGCTATGACCGCAGCCGCGTGGAGTTCGGTTTCACCCGCGCGTTCTGAAGCCTGGATGGACGGGCCGCGATGGAAGGCCTCGGGCGAAAGCCCTTAGCCCCCCGCCTTCACCGCGTCCCACGACCGGGAGGCGCTGGCCTGGCCGACGGCGGCGCGTAGCCAGGCCAGGTTGTTGTCGACCGATTCCGGCGGCAGGTCCTGGCGGGCCAGCCGCTCGGCCTCGTCGAGGCGGCCCTGCAGCCCGACCACCAGGGCCAGGTTCTGGCGCACCTGGATGGTGGCGGTGGGCAGGGCGGCGGCCTGGCGCAGCAGTTTCTCGGCGCCGGGCAGGTCGCCGGTCGAGGCCAGGTGCAGGGCGAGATTGGCCAGGGGGACGGCCTCGGCCGGGGCCAGGGCCACGGCCTGGCGGTGGGCCGCCAGGGCCTCGTCGTCGCGCTTGGCCTGCTCGTAGGCCACGCCCAGCAGCGACAGCGGCCGCCAGTCGCGCGGCTGCAGGGCGGCGGCCTTGCGGCCCGGCTCGATGGCGTAGAAGCCCTGGCCGCGCGCCACGTTGGCCCGGGCCGATTCCATCAGGGCGTCGTAGTTGTCGGGGACCACGATCAGGATGCGGGCGGCCGCGTCGGCGGCCTCGTCATAACGGCCCAGGGCGCGCAGGGCCTGGGACAGGCCGACGCCGGCCTCGACGTCGCGGCCGTCGCGCTCGGCCTCGGTCGACCAGAAGGCCATGCGGGTCAGCGGATCGGCGCGCCGCATCTCGGCCCGCTCGGCCGGCGTGGCCTTGCGCGGCGCCTCGGGCGCGGCGGCGGCCGCCGGGGCGGGCTTGTCGGCGGCGTGCGCCGACGCCGCCATCAGCAGGACGGGGGCGAGAACGGTTGCGAGGAGCGCGCGCTTGCGACACATGAAGAAGGATCTCCCGACGGTCCCGCATCCTCGCGCGTGGCCCTCAAGGAATCGTTAAGCATAATCTCCCCCGACCCATTGCAAGCTCAGGGCGCGTCCATGTCGGAACCGATCATCGCCTCCTCGTCCCGCTCGCCCGAGGACGGCGCGCCCACGCCCATCCACTGCCTGTACGAGTCCGAACTGGCCGCCTTCGTCGAGGCGCGGCCCAGCTTCGTGAAGGGCTTCGTGGCCCTGGAGGACTTCAAGGCCAAGGCCGGCCAGGTGCTGGTCCTGCCGACGCCGCAAGGGGCCGTGGACCGGGTGCTGCTGGGATTGGGGACGAAGGACAAGGCCGAGGCCATGCTGTTCCGCGCCCTGCCGGCCCGGCTGCCGGCCGGCGACTACCGCCTGGCCGCGGTTCCCGACGGCCTCGATCCGGGCCAGGTCGCCCTGGCCTTCGCCCTGGGCGCCTACCGGTTCGACCGCTATCGGCCCCGGACCGGCCCCCATGGCGGGGAGGGGCCGCGACGACTGGTCGCGGACGAAACCGTCGACCTGGACGAGGTCCACGCCGTCGCCCATGCCTGCGCCCTGGCCCGCGACATGGTCAACACCCCGGCCAACGACATGGGGCCGCTGCAGATCGAGACCATCGCCCGCGAGATCGCCGAGCGGCACGGCGCGACCCTGGACGTGATCGTCGGCGACGACCTGCTGGACCAGAACTATCCCGCCGTCCACGCCGTCGGCCGCGCCGCCGTCCCGTCCCGGGCGCCGCGCATGCTGGAGCTGACCTGGGGCGATCCGGCCCACCCCCGCGTCGCGATCATCGGAAAAGGCGTGGTGTTCGACACCGGCGGCCTGGACATCAAGCCCTCGTCCGGCATGCGGCTGATGAAGAAGGACATGGGCGGCGCGGCCCACGCCCTGGCCCTGGGGCGGATGGTGATGGCCGCCGGCCTGCCCGTGGCCCTCAGCGTGCTGGTCCCGGTGGTCGAGAACGCCATCGCCGGCGACGCCATGCGGCCGGGCGACGTGCTGGCCACCCGCGCCGGCCTGACGGTCGAGGTGGGCAACACCGACGCGGAAGGCCGGCTGATCCTGGCCGACGCCCTGACCCGCGCCGCCGAGCTGGAACCGGCCCTGACCATCGACCTGGCCACCCTGACCGGCGCGGCGCGGGTGGCCCTGGGGCCGCAGGTGATCCCGTTCTACACCCCCGACGACGACCTGGCCCTGGAGATCGAGGAAGGCGCGCGCGAGGCCTCCGACCCCGTTTGGCGCATGCCCTTGTGGGATGGATACAGGGAGGCGGTCGAGGGCGACATCGCCGACCTGAAGAACGACCCGGACGCCTGGGCCCAGGCCGGCTCGATCACCGCGGCCCTGTTCCTGCAGCGCTTCGCCCCGACCACCGGGTCGTGGGCGCACTTCGACATCTTCGCCTGGAATCCCAAGGCCCGGCCGGGCTTCGCCTCCGGCGGCGAGGCCCAGGTGATCCGGGGGCTGTATGGCATGCTGAAGTCGCGGTTCCCGAAGGCCTCGGCATGAGCGATCCGCGCCCGTACGACTCCAGGGTGACCCTGGCCCGTCCCGACCTGGCGGACCTCGACCTGCAGGGCCTGGTCGCCGCCGGGCGCTACGAAGCGCCGACCCTGCGCCAGGTCGCCGTCCCGACCGCGGCCCTGCGCAAGGCCGCCCACCCGATGGCCGAGCAGTGGGACCAGCTGCTGTTCGGCGAACTGTTCAAGGTGCTTGAGGCGAAGGACGGCTTCGCCTGGGGCCAGGCGACGCGCGACGGCTATGTCGGCTTCGTCGCCGAGGACGACCTGGCCGCCCCGGGCGCGCCGGCCACCCACCAGGTGGCGGTCCCGCGCACCTACGCCTTCGCCGAGCCCGACATCAAGTCACGGCCGGTAGGCCTCTATTCGCTGAACGCCCTGACCGCGATCGAGGCGACCGAGGGACGGTTTTCCAAGGGCGAGGGCACGGGCTGGTTCGTCGCCGCCCACCTGGCGCCGGTCGGCGTGGCTCTGACCGACTACGTGGCCGTGGCCGAGGGCTATCTGGGGGCGCCCTACCAGTGGGGCGGCCGCGAATCGCTGGGCCTGGACTGCTCGGGCCTGGCGCAGCAGGCCCTGGCGGCCTGCGGCCGGGCCGTCCCCCGCGACACCGACATGCAGCTGGCCTTCTTCGCCCCCATCGCCGAGGCCGAGCGCCGGCGCGGCGACCTGGTGTTCTGGAAGGGCCACGTGGCTCTGCTGCTGGACGCCGACACGATCCTGCACGCCAACGCCCATCACATGGCCGTGGCGGTCGAGCCCCTGGCCGAGGCGCTCGCCCGGATCGCCGCGGCCGGCGGCGGCGCGGTGACGGGGTGGCGGCGGCCGTAGATCCTTCTCCCCTTGCGGGAGAAGGTGGCCTCGCGGAGCGAGGTCGGATGAGGGGTTGAAGGTGGGATCAGCCGCGCGGCGGATAGGTCGGCGCGACCCCTCATCCGTCAGCTGCGCTGACACCTTCTCCCGCAAGGGGAGAAGGAAATCAGATCACTTCGGCCACTGGGCCAGCCAGTCGACGATCGACTGCGGCGTCATGTGGCGGGCGTCGGTCAGGGCGAAGAAGGCGCCGTCATTGACCAGCTTGCCCTTGGCGTCGACCACCAGGAAGCTGGGCACGCCTTTCAGCTTGTCGAGGCCGTAGCGGGCCGGGATCTGCATGTTCTTGTCGTAGCGGCCGACGTTCACGGTCACGACCTCGTAGTGCTTGTCGACCCAGGCCTTGACGTCGGGCTGCTCGATCACCCCGGCGAACACCCGGCAGTCGCCGCACCAGTTGCCGCCGAAATCGATCAGGGTCAGCTTGTGGGCCTTCTTGGCGCGCTTGAGGGCGGCGGCGACATCGGCCTCGGCGTCGGCCTTCTCGTCATAGGGGTAGGGCGGGGTCGGCAGGTCGGCCAGCGACTTCAGGGCCACGGTCGGGGCCTTGGCGGCGAAGGCGGATGCGGGCGCGGCGATCAGCAGGGCGGCGAGGGCGCCAAGAAGTCCAAGGCGGGCCAGCGGGCGAGACGTCATGGTCGAACGGTTCCGGTGAAGCGGTGCGGTTCGATACTCTACTCACGGAATGGGAAAAGACCGCAAGGCCAGCTTTGCTGCGGACGCTTCGACGCGGCCTGGGCGCCCGGATCGGAGGCGCCTGAACGGCAGGCAAAGAAAAAGGCCGCGAAGCGAACTTCGCGGCCTTTTGATCTTGGTCGGACCTTGAGGTCGATCAGGACTTGGCGGCGGCCGGGGCCGGGGTGGCCGGCGCGCCGGCGGCCGGAGCCGCGG
>NZ_JBWKPX010000050.1:0-23032 GCF_059418465.1 Caulobacter sp. GW821-FHT09A05 | reverse complement strand
GCCGGGACCGGGGCCGGCGGAGTGGCCGCGGCCTTGGCGGCTGCGGCGGCCTTGGCGGCGGCTTCGCGAGCCGCGGCCTCGGCGGCCGCGGCGCGGGCCTCGGCGGCGCGGCGTTCGGCGGCCTGGCGCTCCTGCTGCTCGCGGGCGGCCTCGATGGCGCGCTGGCGGGCGACCATCTCGCTTTGCGACAGGCCACCGGCCGAACCGCCGCCTTGGGACGACTGCGGACGCGGGGCGTCGCCTTGACGGCGCTCGGCCGAGGACGGCGCGGCGAGATTGCCGGCCGGCGGCGCGTGCGGACGCACACGCTTGGTTTCAACCACCACCGTCTTGGTGCGGCCGTGGCTGAAGCTCTGCTTCACGACGCCGGCGCTGACCGACCCTTGACGGGGCTTCAGCGTAATGGGCGCTCGCCCGCCGGGGTTGGAACCAGGCCGACCGTTTTCGTTCTCGTCGCTCATGCGCTCGCTTGTACTTCCGCCGGCGGGGCCGGCCAAAAACCGTTCGATCCATACGAGAAAGGGGCCTGGACGTACTTCCCGAAGGAAGCGCGTTTCCCGACCCTTCACTCAAGGAGCGGATCACGCTCCTCATTTCAAGTTCCAGACCTCTGTCGCCGACGAATGGAAGCCATTCGTCGAGGCCAGGGCCTAGGGCTCCTCGCGCCAACTCGCCGACCAACTCGAGGGAAGGAGTGGGCGGAAGCCTGATAACCGCTCGACGTCCAAAGTCCAGCGATCAGTGCCGCGCCCGGCAAGGAGCGCCGTGTGTATCACATTCTCCCCGCCCAAGGCCAAACCCAATTCGTCGGAGGTGAACATCCCGCAGATTTTGGGGCTGTTCGGGGCCTTGTGGACCGCGGTGAGAATCTTTCGGCGACCGTCGTCAGCGCCGTCGGACGCCTCGATCAACCAGGCGGTCTTTCCCGAGGCCAGGGCCGCGGAGACCTTTTCGAAGCCTGAGATAATCGTTCCGCCGCGCCGCGCAAGCCCCAGCCCGTCCAGAACCCGCTTGGCCAGGAGCCGTTCCACCTGGTCGGCCAGATCGGCCGGGGCGGCCAGCTTGGTCTTGGCCGAGCGCGAGAACAGACTCTTCTTGGCGGCGGTCGTGACCGCCTCGCGGGACGCCTCGACCCACATGCCGCGGCCGGGCAGCTTGCGCGCCACGTCCGGAACGACCGTTCCATCCGGCCCGGCCACGAACCGCACCAGGCGCGCCTCGTCGGTCGCCTCGCCCAGGACGATGTCCTTGCGCAGGCGATTGGCTTCGGCGTGGGTCTTGGCCACGGGGGTATGGGGGGCGTCGGCGTCGGTCATGCGGCTCGCAAAACGCCGGGCCTCCGACTTTCGTGGGAGGCCCGGGGCTTAAGGTCAGTCTTCCTTGGCGTCCTCGGTCACCTCGACCGCGTCGTCGGAGATCTCGGCCTCGTCCGAAGCTTCGGCCGGCGCCTCGCCCGCCTCCTCCTCGAACTCGCCTTCCTCCTCGACATAGTCCGGCTCGGGCGGCGCCTCGACCCAGCCCATGGCGACGCGGGCGCGCATGATCAGGGCCTCGGCGTCTTCCGGCGACAGGTTGAAGCTGTCCAGGATGCCAGCCTCGCGGGTGCGCTCGCCGTCCTTGGTTTCGAACCAGCCGCGCAGGTCGTCGGGGATCAGGCCGGCCAGGTCCTCGACCGACTTCACGTCGCCCTCGCCCAGGGCCACGGCCACCGGCAGGGTGACGCCCTCGATCTCCAGCAGGCCGTCCTCGACGCCCAGTTCGACGCGCTTGGCGTCCAGGGCCGCGGCCTCCTTCTCGAGGAACTCGCGGGCGCGGGTCTGCAGCTCGTCGGCGGTCTCGTCGTCGAAGCCCTCGATGGCCGCGATCTCGTGCGGCTCGACATAGGCGACGTCTTCCACCGCCGCGAAGCCTTCGGTGACCAGCAGCTGGGCGATGACCTCGTCGACGTCCAGGGCTTCCTGGAACAGGGCGGTGCGCTCGGAGAACTCGCGCTGGCGGCGCTCGCTTTCCTGGCTCTCGGTCATGATGTCGATCTGCCAGCCGGTCAGCTGCGAGGCCAGGCGGACGTTCTGGCCGCGGCGGCCGATGGCCAGCGACAGCTGCTCGTCCGGCACCACCACCTCGACGCGCTCGTCCTCCTCGTCCATGACGACCTTGGAGACTTCGGCGGGGGCCAGGCCGTTGACGATGAAGGTCGCCTCGTCCTCGGACCACTGGATGATGTCGATCTTCTCGCCCTGCAGCTCGGCCACCACGGCCTGGACGCGCGAGCCGCGCATGCCCACGCACGCGCCGACCGGGTCGATGCTGCTGTCGTTGGAGATCACGGCCATCTTGGCGCGCGAGCCCGGGTCGCGGGCCACGGCGCGGATCTCGATGACGCCGTCATAGACTTCCGGCACTTCCTGCGCGAACAGCTTGGCCATGAAGCCGCCGTGGGCGCGGCTCAGCATGATCTGCGGCCCCTTGGTCTCGCGGCGGACGTCGTAGATGTAGGCGCGGATGCGGTCGCCGACGTTGAAGTTCTCGCGCGGGATCGACTGGTCGCGGCGCATGATGCCTTCGCCGCGGCCCAGGTCGACGATGACGTTGCCGTATTCGACGCGCTTGACGCTGCCGTTGACGATCTCGCCGGCGCGATCCTTGTACTCGTCGTACTGGCGCTCGCGCTCGGCCTCGCGAACCTTGTGCATGACGACCTGGCGGGCCATCTGGGTCTGGACCCGGCCGATCTCGAACGGCGGCAGGCTTTCCTCGTAGATCTTGCCCACCTCGGCGTCGCGCCAGGTGCGCTTGGCCGACGACAGCTGGACCTTGCCGATCTCGCCTTCCAGCTCGTAGTCGTCCGGCACGACCTCGATCACCCGCTTCTGGGTGGTCTCGCCGGTGCGCGGGTCGATCTTGACGCGGATGTCGTGCTCGGCGCCGTAGCGGGCCCGGGCGGCCTTCTGCAGGGCGTCCTCGATCGCCTCGATGACGACTTCCTTCTCGATGCCTTTTTCACGCGCGACCGCGTCGGCGATCTGCAGCAGCTCGAGGCGGTTGGCGGAAATGCCGATGGCCATGGTCAGTCCTCTTCACTTTCGGACAGGTCAATGTCGTCGTCGGCGCCGTCACCAGGGCCGAGATCTTCGGTGTCCGCGTCTTCGCCTTCGGCTCCGACGCGGGCGGCGCGCTGCTGGGCGCCCCGCTTCATCAGTTCGTCGTTCAACACCAGCTTGGCGTCGACGATCCATTCGAACGGGAAATAGACGGTGGTGTCGTCCTCGCCCTCGAGGTTCAGGCCCACCTGGCCGTCCTCGACGCCGGCCAGCTCGCCCTTGAAGCGCTTGCGGCCCTCGGCGACGCGGTCCAGCTCGATGCGGACCTCCAGGCCGGCATAGGTGTCGAAGTCCTTCAGCCGGGTCAGCGGACGGTCGACGCCCGGGCTGGAGACTTCCAGGGTGTACTCGCCGGCGATCGGGTCGGCCGCGTCCATGATCTCGGAGATGGCGCGCGACAGCCTGGCGCAATCCTCGACGTTCATGTCGCCGTCCGGACGTTCGGCCATGATCTGCAGCCGGCGCTGCTCGGCCCCGCCCATCAGGCGCAGGCGGACGATCTCGTAGCCGACGGACTCGGCGACGGGATCGAGCAATTCGACCAGACCGATATCTTCCTGCGTCTTGCCGCGCAAAGGGTCTCTCAACTCACTGAGCCGGTCGACAGCCCCCCGAAAAGGTCAAGCTGGCGAGCGGCCAAAGAAAAAGCGGCAGCCTTTCGGGCCGCCGCTCGAAAGCGCTATCAGCGCTGACGGACGATGTAGGAGCTATATAGCGCGATGTTCGGGCCGTTGGAAGCCCCTAGCGTTCGGACCTATTCTGATGATCAAGCCCCCAGCGCGACCCTGGTCACGCTCTTGAAAAGCTCGTTGGCGTTGTTCGTCGAGCCTTGCGCACCGCGACGCAGCGCCTCGTCGCGGTGCTCCTTGAGGTTGGATCCCGCGAAGATGAAGAAGGGCGTCTTGTCGCCGGTTTTGCGAACGGCCTCCAAGAGCACATAGCCTTCAGCCGGTCCCTCCTTGCGCCCCATATCCGAGATGATGGCGGAATAGCTGTTGGAACTCAGTAGCTCCAAGGCCTGCTGGGTATTCAGAGCCAGCACGACTTCGATGTCGATCGCATTGAAAGCGTCTATTACGTGCTTGTTGTTCTCGGGGCGATCATCAACCCAAAGCACGCATCGATTCTTCATGCGTCTTGCATTGCGGATCGTTTCGACGCTGCTAACGGCTTGCTCGATATTTATTTCGAGGTTGGAGCCCGCGCCTTCCCGCTGCGACGAGGCGACGGCCAATGAAGCGGCCGCCTTGGCCAATTGTCGCATCTGAATGTAGTTCTGCTCGTCCTTATAGTCGCTTGGCCCGTATAGATTGTCCGGGTATTTCACGACGAGGAAGCCGAATAGAGCCAAGACAATGACCGGAAATATAACTGCGAAATATATAAGTGGGATACGTTCATAAAAAGAAAGTCCGGAACTGAATCCCGTCAGCAGGCAAGCGAAGCCATATATGAGGACGATGAACAGGGCGATGATGCCGAGTGGAGTTTTCGACAGCGGCACAGCGGCCGCCGCAAAGCCCTTCATATCGTTTGACATAGGAACGCCCTCGCCTGGATTGTAATCTGACCAGTCGCTACCAGAAGGTCAATCCGAAGCGCCCCCTTCCGCAGTGCAGCACTTGTGGCCTATAAGCGCCCCCGCGCAGGCTCGCCTCCCCGCGGGACCTATCCCCAAACGAAGAGTCACAATGGACCTCTCCAAGATCGCCGTCGGCGTGAACCCGCCGTACGACCTGAACGCCGTCATCGAGATCCCGCAAGGCGGCGAGCCGGTGAAGTACGAGATCGACAAGGCCAGCGGCGCGCTGATGGTCGACCGCTTCCTGCACACGGCGATGTTCTATCCGGCCAATTACGGCTTCATCCCGCACACCCTGGCCGACGACGGCGACCCGGCCGACATCATGGTCGTGGGCCCGACCCCGGTGGTGCCCGGCGCCATCATCCGCTGCCGTCCGATCGGCGCCCTGATGATGGTCGACGAGGCGGGCTCGGACGAAAAGATCCTGGCCGTGCCGGTCGACAAGCTGCACCCGTTCTACACGGGCGTATCCAGCTGGCGCGACCTGCCGGTCATCCTGACCGAGCAGATCGCCCACTTCTTCCAGCACTACAAGGACCTGGAAAAGGGCAAGTCGACCAAGATCACCGGCTGGGCCGATCCGGAGGAGACCGCCGAGATCATCCGGGCCGCAATCAAGCGCCACGACGAGAACTACTGAGGTCTGATGGCCAGGATCGATCTCACCTTGAGGATCGTCCTGGCCGACCCGCCAGAGGGCGTGGTCTTTTCGCTGCAGGACGCCAGGAACCGGCCGGTCGACGCCGTCGCGGCCGGCGACGGAGACCTTTCGTTCGACATCCCGATCACCCTGACCCAGACGGCCGACGGCCCTCGCCCCGGCGGCGGTTTCGTACGGTCCGACGGCCGGGGACGCTTCGTCTATGTCGCTTCGGGCGCCCAGGCCGGCGATGCGACCTCCGAATGGTCGCGACGGATCAAGATCTATCTGCACGACCTGCCGGCGGCTGGGCCGGGGGCGGTGCTGACGGCGACGATCGCCGGCCGCGACAAGCAAGGCGGTCCGGCCTGCGCCACCGTTCCGCTGCTTTCGGGCTGGCGCCCAGTCTAGACCCTGACGAAGTCCAGGAAGACCGGCGCGCAGTCGCCCAGCTTCTTTTCCTCGTAGCGCGTGGTGACGTGGTCGGCGGGGGCGGCGTTGCGGTCGGCGTCGGCCTCGGCGAAGCGGAAGGCCGGGTCGGCCAGCACCCGCTCGACCGTCCACTCGGCGTAGTCGGCCCAGTCCGTGGCGAAGCGGAACGCCGCGCCGGGCTTCAGCACCCGCGCCAGCTCGGTCACGAAGGCTGGCTGGATCAGGCGGCGCTTGTTGTGGCGCGCCTTGTGCCAGGGGTCGGGGAACATGATGAAAAGCCGGTCGATGCTCGCGGCGGGCAGCCAGCCGACCACGTCGCGGGCGTCGCCCTCGTGGATGCGGACGTTCTTGAGTTGCTGCTCCTCGACATGGCGCACGGCGCTGGCCACGCCGTTGACGAAGGGCTCGGCCCCGATCACCAACACCTCCGGCCGGCGGCCGGCCTGGGCGGCCATGTGCTCGCCGCCGCCGAAACCGATCTCCAGCCAGACTTCCTTGGCCTCGGGCATCAGGTCGCGTGGCTGGAACGGCGCGGTGGGGACGGCGATTTCGGGCAGCAGGGTGTCGAGCAGGGCCTGCTGGCGCGGCTTCACCGGCCGCGACTTCAGGCGACCGAACGAGCGCAGCGGCCCGTGGGGTTGTTGGGGGTTGGTCATGGGCGGGTCTTAGAACTTTGAAGTCGAAATGAAAACGGGCCCCGATCCGAGGATCGAGGCCCGTTGTACCGTCGGAGACAGGCGCATGCGCCTGCCCCGGATTGGCCTAGGCCTAAGCCAGGCCCTTCAGCTCCGACACCAGGTCGGTCTTCTCCCACGAGAAGCCGCCTTCGTTGTCCGGCGTGCGGCCGAAGTGGCCGTAGGCGGCGGTGCGGGCGTAGATCGGCCTGTTCAGCTGCAGGTGCTCGCGGATCGAGCGCGGGGTCGCGCCGCCGATCAGCTGGGGCAGCAGCTTCTCCAGCTGGGCCGGATCGACCTTGCCGGTGCCGTGCAGGTCGACGTGGAACGACACGGGCTGGGCCACGCCGATGGCGTAGGCGATCTGGATGGTGCAGCGCTCGGCCAGGCCCGCGGCGACCACGTTCTTGGCCAGGTAGCGGCAGGCATAGGCGGCCGAGCGGTCGACCTTGGTCGGATCCTTGCCGGAGAAGGCGCCGCCGCCGTGCGGGGCCGCGCCGCCGTAGGTGTCGACGATGATCTTGCGGCCGGTGACGCCCGCGTCGCCGTCCGGCCCGCCGATCTCGAAGCGGCCGGTCGGGTTGACCAGCCACTGGGTCTTCTTGGTGATCAGGCCGTCCGGGAAGATCGGCAGGATGTGCGGCTTGATCAGGTCCAGCACACGCTTGGAGGTCGGGGTCTTGCCGCCGATCTTCTTCTTGTGCTGGTGCGACACGACGATCGAGACAACCCGAACCGGCTTGCCGGAACCGTCATATTCCAGGGTCACCTGGCTCTTGGCGTCGGGCTCCAGCTCCGACAGCTCGCCCGAGTGGCGCAGCTGGGCCAGGCGGCTGAGGATGTTGTGGCTGTATTGCAGGGTGGCCGGCATCAGCTCCGGGGTCTCGGTGCTGGCGTAGCCGAACATGATGCCCTGGTCGCCGGCGCCCTCGTCCTTCTTGTCCGAGGCGTCCACGCCCTGGGCGATATGGGCCGACTGACCGTGCAGGTAGCAGGCGTACTTGGCCTTCTCCCAGTGGAAGCCCTTCTGCTCGTAGCCGATGTCCTTGATCGCGGCCCGGACCTTGGGCTCCAGCGACTTGATGATGTCCTTGGTCAGCTGCTTGTTGACGGCCTTGTCGCCGCCCGGCTTGCCGGCCCGCACCTCGCCCGCCAGGACGATGCGGTTGGTGGTGACCAGGGTTTCGCAGGCGACGCGCGCCTCTGGGTCGGCGCCCAGGAAGGCGTCGACGACGGTGTCGCTGATCCGGTCGGCGACCTTGTCCGGATGACCTTCGGAAACGCTTTCGCTGGTGAAGATATAGGAAGAACGGCTCAAGGGTCAGCTCCGGACATGACGTCGCCCGCTCGGACGGTCTGCCCGAGGGACTAGTCGCGAACATATAAAGATATGTTTATGTCCGCAAGCCGGATCAGGCCCGGGATTGGCCGGGGATCAGGCCTGGGCTTCTTCCTCGATCAGATCGTCGGCCATCGACCGGACGAGGTCGAGGATGCGCCGGCGAACACGGGACTTGCCGATGCGCGGGAACAGCGCGGCCAGCTCCAGGCCTTCCGGAGTCATCAGGAAGTCGTGCACGAACTGCTCGGAGCCGTTTTCCTCGAAACCGTCGATGTCGGTCGGGTCGGCCAGGCCTTCGAAGAAGTAGGACACCGACGACTGCAGGCTCTTGGCGATCTCGTAGAGCTTGGAAGCGCTGACGCGGTTGGCGCCGCGCTCGTACTTCTGGACCTGCTGGAAGGTCAGGCCCAGATCGTCGGCCAGACGCTCCTGGCTGACGCCCAGAATCTTGCGCCGCATGCGGATGCGGGCGCCGACGTGCAGGTCGATCGGGTTCGGGGAGCGGTCTTGGTCAGGAGTCGTGTTCATGCCGTTTCAATCACTGGGGGAGAAGCCACGGATATCTGGAAGTCTGTCTGTTTCAGTTTGAGACTTTTTCCAAGCCTCGACCCCCTGGGACGCGAATCGCAGCGGCAAATGAAACCAAAAGCAGCAGCCCGAATGGCCAGTGCCCAAGCCTGGAGAACAGAGTCGGCGAGCCGACACTCGGCACATTACCGTCGATCACCCCTGATTCGCCAAGTTTCAAGCGGGCGCCGGGCAAGATTCTTCCCTGGGCGTCGACCAGGGCGGAAACCCCCGTGGGCGTCGCCCGGATCAGCGGCAAGCCGGTCTCGATCGCGCGATAACTGGCCAGGTTCAGGTGCTGCAGCGGCCCGGACGTCACTCCGAACCAGGCGTCGTTGGAGACATTGACGATGGCGCGTACGCCCGGCGCCGGCTCCGCCAGGCGCGGGAACAGGCTTTCGTAGCAGATCAGCGGCTGGACCAGCAGGTTGGGCGCGATCCGCAGCGGCCGGGGCGCCGGCCCCGTCGCGAAGCCGTCGCCCAGGTGGGCCATGCTCTTGACCCCCAGCCGAGTCATCAGGGCGTCGGCCGGCAGGTATTCGCCGAACGGCACCAGCCGGTGCTTGTCGTAGATCCCGACCACCTCGACGTCGCCAGCCGTGCGGCGCAGGGCGACCAGGCTGTTGTAGTAGACCGGCTTGTCGGGCGTTCCCTCGTAGCGATAGCCGCCCAGCAGCATCACCTGCCCTGGCTTGAGGGCGTCGACAATGGCCTGCCGGACCCAGCTGCCGGGGACCATGTAGTCGTTGATCGCCAGCGGCAGGGCCCCCTCGGGCCAGACCACGATGTCGGCGGGCTTGCCGGCATAGGGCCTGGCGGTCAGCGAGACATAGGCCTGGACGATCTGGGCGAACCGGCCGGCGTCCCACTTGGACTCCTGGGGGATGTCGGCCTGGACGATGCGGACGGTCGTCGCGGGTGGCGGATGCGCGGCCGGCGTGACGGGGATGGGATAGCTCAGGACCCCGCGCAGCCAGATCGCCAGGAGAACCGCCGCGGCCGCGCCGACCGCGATCCGGCCGCGCTTGCCGTCACGCCAGACCGCCGGGGCGGCGGCGATCGCCAGGGTGATCCAGGTCAGGCCGTAGGCGCCGACAACCGCCGCGAACTGCGACACGGCCGAGCCCGCCCGCCAGGTCTCGCCCGGCAGGTTCCAGGGGAAGCCGGTCAGGATGTGGCCGCGGGTCCACTCCAGGGTGGCGAAGGCCCCGGCGAACACCAGCACCCGCCGCACGCCAGGGGGGCGGATCAGGCGATAGAGCACCGCCGCCAAGCCCCAGAACAGCGCCATGCCGGCGGCCATGGCCGCCACCGCGAACGGGGCCATCCAGCCCTGGTTGGCGGCGTCGACCAGGAAAGCCTCGGCGATCCACCATGTGGAAAGGCCGAAATAGGAAAGCCCCGTCAGCCAGCCGCGGAAGAAGGCCGAGCGCAGGGGTCGGGGTCCGTCGATGGCGTCCAGCAGCCACAGCAGCAGGGCGTAGCCCAGCAGGCCTGGCAGGATCCCGAACGGCGGATGGGCCAGGGCGGCGGCGAGGCCGGCCGCCAACGCCAGGCCCCGGGCGCGCCATGGCGTCAGCCTCGGCAGGGCCGGCAGATTCACGAAGCGGCCACGCGGCCGGCCGCGGTCTCGGTTTCGAGGTCGACGGCCGGGCGCACCCGGACCCGGCGCACACGGCGTGGGTCGGCCTCGACGACCTCCAGGTCGAAACCGGCGGGATGGGCGATCACCTCGCCCCGCTGCGGCACGCGGCCGGCCAGGGCCACGACCAGGCCGGCGACGGTGTCGATATCCTCTTCCATGTCCGGCGGCGCCAGGTCGCGGTCGAGCGCGGCCTCGAGATCCTCCAGCGGCGCCCGGGCGTCGACCTCGTAGAGGCCGCCGGGTCGGGCGACGATGCTGGAGACCTGGGCGTCGTCGTGCTCGTCGTCGATCTCGCCGACCACCGCCTCGATCAGGTCCTCCATGGTCACCAGCCCATCGGTGCCGCCGAACTCGTCGATGACCAGGGCCATGTGGATACGGCTGGTGCGCATGCGCAGCAGCAGGTCGGCGGCCCGCATCGAGGCCGGCACGTACAGCGCCTCGCGCCGCAGCCGGTGCAGGATCTGGTCGCCCGGGCCGGGGCGCTTGTCGTCATCGGCCAGCAGGCGAAACACGTCCTTGACGTGGATCACCCCCACCGGGTCGTCCAGGGTCTCGCGGTAGATCGGCATCCGCGAGTGCTCGGCCTCGGTGAACTGGGCGACCACCGCCTCGAACGCCGTCGAGACCTCGACCGCCACGATGTCGGCGCGGGGCGTCATGACGTCCGCCACCCGCAGGCTCTGGAAGGCCTCGGCCTGGTCGACCATGTCGACCTCGTGGACCATGGTGGGGTCGGCCGGACGCGACGACTCGGCCAGGCCCGGCACGCCCCGGCCGGCGAGGTCCTTGCGCATCTTGCGGAAGAACGCCCGCACGCCCCGGCTCAGGCGAGCCGGGCCGGCGGGCGTGGAACTCTGGTCGTCGCTGGGCATGCCCTGGCTTGGTTATCCCTCTGGGGACGCGGGTTCGGCATAGGGGTCCGGAATGTCCAAGCCCGCGAGGATCTCGCGCTCGAACGCTTCCATGGCCTCGGCCTCGACGTCGTCCTGATGGTCGTATCCTAAGAGATGAAGCACCCCGTGCGCCACCAGATGTTGCAAGTGGTGCGCGAGGGGCTTGCCCTGCTCGGCCGCTTCGCGCTGGCAGACCCCGAACGCCAGGGCGATGTCGCCGATCTGGCCTTCGGGATTACCCACGGGATCTTGGGCCGAGGGGAAGGACAGGACGTTGGTCGCATGGTCCTTCTGGCGGAAGTCGCGGTTCAGCGCCCGGACGCTGTCGTCGTCGGCCAGAAGGATGACGATGCCTTGCCCCTCGATGTCCTCGTGGGCGTCCAGCACCGCCTGGGCGGCGCGCCAGACCAGGGCCTCGACCTCGGGTTCGGCCTGCGTCCAGGCCTCGTCCTCGATCTCGATATCGACGGTGATGGTCATCTAGCGCGTCGTCGTCTGCAGGGCGTCGGCGTCGTAGGCCTTGACGATGCGCTCGACCAGCGGGTGGCGCACCACGTCGGCCGAGGTGAAGCGCGACACCGCCACGCCCTCGACGCCCTCCAGGATCGAGACCGCGTGGGCGAGGCCAGAGTCTCGCGGGTTCAGCAGGTCGACCTGGGTCGGATCCCCGGTCACCACCATCCGCGCACCCTCGCCCAGGCGGGTCAGCACCATCTTCATCTGCAGGCGCGAGCAGTTCTGGGCCTCGTCGACGATGACGAAGGCGTGGGCCAGGGTGCGGCCGCGCATGAAGGCGATCGGGGCGACCTCGATCTCCAGCTTCTCGCGGCGGCGGCGCAGCTGGTCGGCGCCCATGATGTCGGTCAGGGCCTCCCAGACCGGCGCCATGTAGGGGTCGACCTTCTCGTTCAGGTCGCCGGGCAGGAAGCCGAGCTTCTCGCCGGCCTCGACGGCGGGACGGGTGACGATCAGCCGGTCGACCTCGCCCCGCAGCAGCATGCCCGCCCCTTGCGCCACCGCCAGGAAGGTCTTGCCGGTGCCAGCGGGACCCAGGCCGAAGCACAGCGGATGGCTGGCCATGGCCTCCATGTACTTGGCCTGACCCTTGGTCTTGGGCGAGACCGAGCCCTTGCGCACGGCGCGGGGCGAGGCCTGGCCGCCGGCGCTGTGGGCCTCGCCCACGGCCACGCGCACGTCGGCCTCGACCACCTCGTCGTCGGCGTCGGCCCGCTGGGCCAGGGCCTGGATCGCCCGCTTGGCGCTGGAGCGGCCCTTGACGTCGCCGGTGATCGTCACCCCGCCGCCCGGGGTCTCGATCAGCACCTTGAAGGCGTCCTCGATCAGGGCGGCGTGACGACCGTTCGGGCCGGAAACGGCGCGCACGGCGGTGTCGGACAGGGGCAGGAACTCAGGCGTACGGCTCAAGCGGACTCCAGCAGGGATTGGCTCTCGAGCACGCCGCCCAGGCTCATCTTGGCCGACGACTCGATGCGGACGGGAACGATCTGGCCCAGCAGGCCGTCGGGGCCCACCGCATGCACCGCTTGCAGATAGGGACTGCGGCCGACGATTTGACCGGGGTTGCGGCCTTTTTTCTCGAACAGCACCGGCAGGACCTTGCCGACCTGCAGGGCGTTGAACGCCTTCTGCTGCTCATCGAGCAGGGCGTTGAGGCGATCCAGGCGCTCGGCCTTGACCGCTTCGTCCACCTGGCCGGGCATGGCCGAGGCCGGGGTGCCGGGGCGGCGGGAATATTTGAACGAGAAGGCGCTGGCGAAGCCGACCTCGCGGACCAGCTCCAGCGTCTTGTCGAAATCACCGTCGCGCTCGCCGGGGAAGCCGACGATGAAGTCGCCGCTCATGGCGATGTCGGGCCGCGCGGCGCGGATCTTCTCGACCAGGCGCACATAGCTCTCGGCGGTGTGGTCGCGGTTCATGGCCTTGAGGATCTTGTCCGACCCGGCCTGCACCGGCAGGTGCAGATAGGGCATCAACTGCGGCAGCTCGCCGTGCGCGGCGATCAGGTCCTCGCCCATGTCGCGCGGGTGGCTGGTGGTGTAGCGGATGCGGTCCAGGCCCGGGATCTTCGCCAGGCGCCGGACCAGCCTGGCCAGGGTGTAGCCGCCGCCGTCATAGGCGTTGACGTTCTGGCCCAGCAGGGTGACCTCGCGCACGCCCTGGTCGGCCAGGCGCCGGGCCTCGTCCTCGATGGCCTCCGGCGGCCGCGACCATTCCCCGCCGCGGGTGTAGGGCACCACGCAGAAGGTGCAGAACTTGTCGCAGCCCTCCTGCACGGTCAGGAAGGCGGTGACGCCGTTGACCTGGCGCTCGGCCGGCAGGGCGTCGAACTTCTCGTCGGCGGCGAAGTCGGCGGACAGGCGCTCGCCGGTGGCGCGGTGGGCGCGGGCGATCAGCTCGGGCAGCTGGTGATAGGCCTGGGGCCCGACCACCAGGTCGACCGCCGGCTGGCGATGCATGATCTCCTTGCCCTCGGCCTGGGCCACGCAGCCGGCCACGGCGATGGTCATGCGACCGCCGGCCTCGGCCTTGCGGCCCTTCATCTGCTTGATGTAGCCCAGCTCGGAATAGACCTTCTCGGTGGCCTTCTCGCGGATGTGGCAGGTGTTGAGCACCACCAGATCGGCCCCTTCGGGATCATCGACCACGCCATAGCCCAGCGGGCGCAGGACATCGGCCATGCGCTCGCTGTCATAGACGTTCATCTGACAGCCGTAGGTCTTGATATAGAGGCGCTTTTGCGGGGTCTCGCTCATGGGGCGAGGTTATGGGCGCGAGGGGGCGCTGGCGCAAGGTTCTGGGGGACACACCCCATCTTCCTTCTCCCCTTGCGGGAGAAGGTGGCCTGCGAAGCAGGTCGGATGAGGGGTCGCTGGACAGAGCCGCCTCAACAAGCGGAACGATCGGATGAGACGTCGGAGCTCCAGGAGACCCCTCATCCGTCAGCTACGCTGACACCTTCTCCCGCAAGGGGAGAAGGAAAAGGGCCGCTACTCCTCGATCGGAACCCCGTACAGCTCCAGCCGGTGATCCACCAGCTTGTAGCCCAGCTTCCGCGCGATGGCGTTCTGCAGGGCCTCGATCTCCTCGTCCACGAACTCGACGACCTTGCCGGTCTTCATGTCGATCAGGTGGTCGTGGTGGTGATCGGGGGTCTCCTCATAGCGTGAGCGACCGTCGCGGAAGTCGTGGCGCTCGATGATGCCGCTTTCCTCGAACAGGCGGACCGTCCGATAGACCGTGGCGATCGAGATGTGCGGGTCCACGGCGTGGGCGCGGCGGTGCAACTCCTCGACGTCCGGATGGTCGGTGGCCGACGACAGCACGCGGGCGATGACCCGACGCTGGTCGGTCATGCGCATGCCCTTTTCGATACAGAGCTTTTCGAGGCGATCCACGGCGGCGTCTCCGGAAGATGAATCCAAGCCAGATTCGCGGGCAAGATAGGGGCTTGGCCGCTAGCTGTTAAGCACCCGACGCATCACCACCGCGTCCTTGGCCCCATCCGCATGGGGATAATAGCCTTTTCTCAGGCCGACGCGCCCGAAACCGGCGGTCTCATAGAGCCTGATCGCCGCGACATTGTCGGCCGCGACCTCCAGGAACATCTCGAAGGCGCCGGCTTCCTTGGCGACGCCGGCCGCCATCTCGACCAGGGCCGCGCCCCAACCCCGGCGGCGCGCGGCGGGGTCGACGGCCACGGTCAGGATCTCGGCCTCCCCGGCGATCGCCCGGCACAGGATGAAGCCCTTGGCCTCCTCCGGCTCTCCGGCCTCGCCCAGCACGGCGAAGGCGCCGGGGCCCTTGAGCAGGGCCTCGAACTCCTCCGCCGACCAGGGCCGGTCGAAGGCGCCGTCGTGCAGGTCGGCCAGGGTGAAACAGGCTTCCAGCCCGACGGGACGCAGGATCATGCGGCCGGCGCCACGGCGTAGGGCGCGCGCAGATAGAGCGGCCGGGGGGAATGGCCCGAAGCCGGCCGGGCGGCGGCCAGACGGGCGACGGCCACGGGGTCGGGATAGGCCAGGGTCAGCACGGTCGCGTCGGGCAAAACCTCGGCGACCAGCGGCGCGCCCGAGCCGACCAGCGTGGCCGGGCCGCCGGACCAGAGCTCGGCCAGGCGCGCGGCGGCGACCCCGACCTCCAGGGCGTCGGGGGCCATCAGCGCCTTTCCGCCGTCGAAGACCTGGAGGTAGACTTGGCCCATCTTGGCGTCGAGCACGCCGGCCACCAGGCTCGTCGCCTCCACCGAAGCGGCCAGGGCCTCCAGCGTATTGACCCCGACGCAGGGGATCGACAGGGCCGTGGCCAGGCCCTTGGCGAACGACAGGCCAACGCGCAGGCCGGTGAACGAGCCGGGGCCGACGGTGACGGCGATGCGGGTCAGCTCGGCGAACGTCACCCCGGCCTCGGCCGCAACCTCGCGCGCCAGGACGGCGATGCGCTCCTGGTGGCCGCGGGTCATCGGCTCGCTGCGGGCGGCGCGGACGACGTCGCCGTCCAGAACGGCGACCGAGCTGGCGGCCAGGCAGGTGTCGATCGCCAGGACAAGGGAAGATGGGATCATTGGATTGGCGCTCCGCCGCGCCAGAGGAACTCGCGCAGCACGGCCTTGTCGCGCAGCACCGCCTCGGGCGGCATCGCGGCTTCGGTCCAGCCCGGCACGGCGAACACGTAGCGCAGCACCGGCTCGCCGGGCTGGGTGCAGATCACCGCCTGGGCGTCGCGGTCCTTGCCTCTCCAGCAGCGCGGATAGTCCATGTCGGCGTTCGTCCATTTCAGCCCGAGAGTCTCGCCGCGCGGCCCCTGCGGGGAGCCGCCGCTGATCCGGATGTCGCCGACCTTGGTCGTGCCCGGATTGCCCTGGATCTCGATCACGCCACCGCCCTGCTCGACGGTGATGACTGGCGTCTGCGCGTCGGCGCCCTGGCGCAGGGAAGCGGACTTCACCGTCGCCCTCGGGAAACGCGGCTTGATCGCCTCCATCGAGAAGTCGGTCTGGGCCATGACCGGGCCGACCGAGAACTCGTCCAGCGCCAATGGACCGCCCAGATAGGGCGTGAAGCGGTCGACCTCGCCGGAAGCGTCGGTGCGCGTGACCACGGCAGGGGGCGCGGCCGGGGCCGTCCCGGCGCCCGGGGAGGCGGCGGCCTGGCCGCTCGCCGGCTTGTCCGCCGGGCCGCAGGCGGTCAGGACCAGCAATGGCGTGGCGAGGATCAGGGGTCGGATCATCGGATCAGGCCGCGCCGACGGCGGCCTTCTCGGCCGGACGCCAGACGAATTCGTTCAGCTGGCCCTTGGCCTTCAGGACATCGACCGGCGGCAGGCCGCCCTGGGTCCAGCCGGGCACGCCGAACACGTAGGACACGGTCGGGGCTTCGGGACGCACGCAGACGGTCTGGTTGACGGTGCGGCCCTCGCCGGCCCGGCACTGGGCGATGTCGAAGGAAAGATCGGCCCACTTTCCGAGCAGGGCTTCGCCCTTGGGGCCCTCGACTGGCCCGCCGGCCATGCGGATCTCGCCGATGCCGCCCTCGGCGCCCTTGCCGATCTCCAGCAGCGGGACATTGTCCTGCTCGACCGTGATGATCGGTCCGGGCGGGCCCTCGCCGACGTGGATGAAGGCGCTCTTGACCACCGCCTTGGGGAACAGGGCCTTGATCGTCGCCAGGTCGAAGGCCGTCTCGCCGGTGATCGGGCCCACGCCGTCGGCGCGCACGTGCAGCGGCCCGCCGACATAGGGCGTGACCGCGATGGCGACCGGCCCGGACTTGGGGACCTCCGACGACGCGGCGGGCGGGGGAGCGGTGTCGGCTTGCTTGGCGGGGCCGCAGGCGGCGAGCAGCAGCAGGGGAGCGGCGATCAGGGCGAGGCGCTGGGTCATGGGGCGGTTCTAGCACCGGGTCGCCGACATGTGCATCAGATGCACAAAGAAGTTGTCGTCCCGGACAAGCGCTGGGCGCTTTCCGGGATGACAACCTTTGGGCTCTCAGGACCGGATCACACGATCTTCGCCGCTTCCTCGAAGTCCAGGCGGGGATTGCGAGGAAACAGGTTCTCCTCGGTGCCGTAACCGATCGAGGCGATAAAGTTCGACTTGACGTTGGTCCCGGCGAAGAACGCCTTGTCGACGCCGGCGTTGTCGAAACCCGACATCGGGCCCACATCCAGGCCCAGCGCCCGGGCCGCCAGGATGAAATAGCCGCCTTGCAGCGAGCTGTTGCGCAGGGCGGCGACTTCCTTGGCCGCTGGATCGCTGAACCAGTTCTTGACCCCCGGAAGGTTGGGGAACAGCGTGTCGAGCGTTTCGGGGAAATCCAGGTCGTAGCCGACGATCACCGTCACCGGGGCCCGCAGGATCTTCGCGCCGTTCGAGCCCGACGACAGGGCCGCCAGCCGGGCCTTGGCCTCCGGGCTGGTCACAAAGAGGAAACGGGCCGGCGTGGCGTTGAACGCGGTCGGGCCGAACTTCACCAGGTCGTACAGCTCGCGCAGCACCGGTTCGGGGATGGGCTGGTCGCTCCAGCCGTTGCGCGTGCGCGCCGTCGTGAACAGTTGGTCGAGAGCCGTGTCGGCAAGCCTGGCCATCAGCGATCCTTATGGGCGATATAATTGCAACTTATACAGTTACAATAAGGACGCCGAGCGGCGCTGGCAAGACTCCCCCGCGCGCATTCCCTTGCACCCGGGCGCACGCGGCCAACGCCCTACAGCGTCTGCTCGACCCGGGTCACTTCCGGCACATAGTGCTTGAGCATGTTCTCGACCCCGGCCTTCAGCGTGGCCGAGGACGACGGGCAGCCCGAGCAGGCGCCGCGCATGTGCAGCCAGACCACGCCGGTGGCCGGCTCGAACTTGCTGAACACGATGTCGCCGCCGTCCTGGGCCACGGCCGGGCGGATGCGGGTGTCGAGCAGGTCCTTGATCTCGGCGACGATCTGGGCGGCTTCCTCGTCGTAGACGCCGTCCTCGTCGTGGCCGCTTTCGGCCTGGTCCAGCAGCAGGGGTCGGCCGCTGGTGAAGTGGTCCATGATGGCGGCCAGGATCGGCGCCTTCAGGTGCGGCCACTCCGCGCCCTCGGCCTTGGTCACGGTGAGAAAGTCCGGGCCGAAGAACACCCGGTTGACGTCGCCCAGGCGGAACAGGGCCTCGGCCAATGGCGAGGCGTCGCCCTCCTCCATCGTCTTGAACTCCCGCGCGCCCTCACCCAGCACTTCGCGGCCGGGCAGGAACTTCAGGACCTCGGGATTGGGCGTGGTTTCGGTCTGGATGAACATGCCGGAGAGATGGACCCGGGAGCCGCGCAAGACAAGGGCCAGGCCTGTGGCAGGGCGCCGCTTACGTCATCGTGACAAACCCAACGGCCTGTGGCTCCATCGTCAAAACAGATGTTTCAGGGAGGTCGCCATGAGCGACGGAGCCATCGACCTGTCGAGCGACGCCCAAAGGGACGCGGCGAGGGCCAAGGCCTACGCCATGCCGCTGGAAGAGATCGACGTCGCCGATCCCGCCCTGTTCCAGGCCGACGCCCACTGGCCCTATTTCGAGCGGCTGCGGGCCGAGGATCCCGTGCACTACTGCGCGCGGAGCGAGCACGGGCCCTATTGGTCGATCACCCGCTACAACGACATCATGACCGTCGACACCACCCACCAGGTGTTCTCCTCGGACTCCAGCTTCGGCGGCATCACGATCCGGAACTTCGACGAGGACTTCGTCCTGCCGATGTTCATCGCCATGGATCCGCCCAAGCACGACATCCAGCGCAAGACCGTCAGCCCGATCGTCTCGCCTGTGAACCTGGCGCTGCTGGAAGGCACGATCCGCGAGCGGGTCGGCGGGATCCTGGACGGCCTGCCGATCGGCGAGACCTTCGACTGGGTCGACAAGGTGTCGATCGAGCTGACCACCCAGATGCTGGCCACCCTGTTCGACTTCCCCTGGGAGGAACGCCGCAAGCTGACCCGCTGGTCCGACGTCACGACCGCCGTGCCGGGGGCCGGGATCGTCGACAGCGAGGACCAGCGCCGGGCCGAGCTGCTGGAGTGCCTGGCCTATTTCACCGAGCTGTGGAACCAGCGGGTCAATTCGACCGAACCGAAGAACGACCTGATCTCGATGCTGGCCCATGGCGAGGCGACGCGGAACATGCCGCCGATGGAGTATCTGGGGAACATCCTGCTGCTGATCGTCGGCGGCAACGACACCACCCGCAACTCGATCACCGGCGGCCTGCTGGCCCTGAGCCAGAACCCGGCCGAGGAAGCCAAGCTGCGGGCCGACCCGTCGCTGATCCCCAACATGGTCTCGGAGATCATCCGCTGGCAGACGCCCCTGGCCTATATGCGCCGCACGGCGGTGGCGGACTTCGAGCTGTCGGGCAAGACCATCCGCAAGGGCGACAAGGTCGTGATGTGGTACGTCTCGGGCAATCGCGACGAGACCGTCATCGACAATCCGAACGCCTTCCTGATCGACCGCCCCCAGGCCCGCCGCCACCTGTCGTTCGGCTTCGGCATCCACCGCTGCGTCGGCAACCGCCTGGCCGAGCTGCAGCTGAAGATCATCTGGGAGGAGATCCTCGAGCGCTTCCCGAGGATCGAGGTGATGGGCGAGCCGAAGCGCGTCTATTCCAGCTTCGTGAAGGGCTATGAGAGCCTGCCGGTGAGGATTCCGGCGCGACTCTGATCTCCTTCTCCCCTTGCGGGAGAAGGTGGCGGCCGTAGGCCGACGGATGAGGGGTCGCACGGCGACCACCTCATCCAGCCGCTCCGCCGTCGCGGCGGAAACGGTCTTCAACCCCTCATCCGACCTGCTTCGCAGGCCACCTTCCCCCACAAGGGGAGAAGGAAGAGGTCAACTTCCCCAGAACCCCACCAGCTTCTTCACCTCGGCCACCGTCGGCGCGGCGACGTCCGAGGCCCGCTCGGCGCCGGCCTTCAGGATGCGGTCGATCTCGGTCGGGTCGGCCAGGAAGCGGCGCATGGTCTCGCCGACCGGGGCCAGCTTCTCGACCGCCAGCTCGGCCAGGGCCGGCTTGAAGGTCCCGAAGCCCTTGCCGGCGTAGTCGGCCAGCACCTCGGCCTTGGTCCGGCCCGCCAGGGCCGCGAAGATGCCCACCAGGTTGTCGGCCTCGGCGCGGCTCGCCAGCTCTTCCAGGGTCTCGGGCAGCGGCTCGGGATCGGTGCGGGCCTTCTTGACCTTGGCGGCGATGGCGTCGGCGTCGTCGGTCAGGTTGATGCGGCTGTAGTCCGACGGGTCGGACTTGCTCATCTTGGCCGAGCCGTCGCGCAGGCTCATGATCCGCGCGCCCGGCCCCTGGATCAGCGGTTCGGGCTGCGGGAAGAAGCCCTGGACGCCGAAATCGTGGTTGAACTTGCCGGCGATGTCGCGGGTCAGCTCCAGGTGCTGCTTCTGGTCCTCGCCCACCGGCACGTGGGTGGCCTTGTAGACCAGGATGTCGGCGGCCTGCAGCACCGGATAGGTGTAGAGGCCGACGCTGGAGCGCTCCTTGTGCTTGCCGCTCTTCTCCTTGAACTGGGTCATGCGGTCCAGCCAGCCCAGGCGGGCCACGCACTGGAAGATCCAGGCCAGCTCGGCGTGCTCGCGCACCGCCGACTGCGGGAAGATCGTCGCCTTGGCCGGGTCCAGGCCGGCGGCCAGGTAGGCGGCGGCGATCTCGCGGGTCTGCTGGGCCAGCAGGGCCGGGTCCTGCCAGACGGTGATGGCGTGCAGGTCGGCCACGAAGATGAAGGTGTCCATCTCGTGCTGCAGCCGGGCGAACTTCACCAGGGCGCCCAGATAGTTGCCCAGGTGCAGGGCGCCGGACGGCTGGACGCCGGAGAGCACGCGGGTCGGGCCCGCATAGGGAACGGGGGTGTGGTCGGTCATGGCTTCAGCCCTGGAAATCGAAAGCGGTATGGCGGACGCGAAAGAACGCGGACCGCGCCGAAAGCGCGGCGGAACGGATCAGAGGAAGCTGCGCCATCGCGGCGCGGAAGAACCGGTCGAAGCCATGGCTGTTCGTTACCGGGCTCGCCGAAAGTTGTCATCCCGGAAAGCGCGCGGCGCTTGTCCGGGATCCAGGCGAACCGCACCGCATCAGCCCAGTCCCCTGGGTCCCGGACAGCCCCTGCGGGGCTTCCGGGATGACAACGGTTTGGGGCTCCAGGCACGTCCCTACGCCTTGCCCCGCTTGAGCACGCCCTTCAGCTCGGACGGCGTCACCCCGCCGAACAGGAAGACCAGCGGCGGGTACAGCGCCCCGCCGACCAGCACGGTCAGCAGCAGGGCGAACTCCTTGGCGCCCAGGGTGTGGCCGCGCAGGCCCAGCTCGCGCAGCGGCGCCTCGATCAGCGGCCGCCAGTGCGAGGCCGCCGCCAGGACCCCGCCCATGGCGACGCTGGCCGCCAGGATCCGCGCCACCCGCGACCAGGTCTGGACCGAAGGATTGTAGTGGCCCTTGCGCGACAGGCCCCAGGCCATCTGGCCGACATTGATCCACGAGGCCACGGCCGTGGCGGCGGCGATGCCCTTCACCCCGACCAGATTGAACAGCAGGATCCCCAGGCCGATGTTCATGGCCACCGAGACCAGGGCGAAGCGCATCGGGCTCTTGGTGTCGCCCCGCGCGAAGAAGGCCCGCGAATACAGCTGCTGCAGCACGAAGGCCGGGGTGCCCAGGCCGTAGAACAGCAGGGCCGAGGCGGTCTGGCTGGCGTCGAAGCTGGTGAACTGGCCGCGGGTGTAGAGGGCGTCCGACAGGAAGCCCGGCATGGCGACCAGGGCCGCGGCGGCCGGGAGGGTCAGGGCCATGGCCAGGGTGATGGCCTGGTCCATGGCCGTCTGGGCGTCGCCGCCGTCGCCGGTGTTCACCGCCCGCGACAGGCGCGGCAGCAGCGCCACGCCGATCGCCACCCCCACCAGGCCCAGCGGCAGCTGGTACAGGCGGTCGGCGGTGGCCAGCCAGGAGCGGCCGCCGGGCACGTGGCTGGCCAGGTTGCCAGAGATGAAGATGTTGACCTGGGTGGCGCTGGCCGCCAGGGCGCCGGGAATGGCCTTGCCGATCAGCTCGCGCACCTCGGGCGTCAGGCGCGGCAGCCGCCAGTGGACCTTGGCCCCGGACTTGTTGACGCCCCAGGTCAGCAGGGCCGCCTGGGCGACGCCGGCCACGATCACCCCCGCCGACCCCCAGGTCGCGGCCCCGACGGCGGTGGTCTGGGGCAGGATGAAGGCCAGGGTGGCGATGTTCAGCAGCACCGGGGCGCCGGCCGACAGCACGAAGCGGTCGCGGGCGTTCAGCACCCCCGACAGGTGGGCGACGATGGCCATGCACGGCAGGTAGGGCATGGTGATCTGGGTCAGCAGCACCGCCAGCTTGTACTTCTCGGTGCCCCAGCCGAAGCCGGGGCTGATCAGCATCATCAGCCAGGGCATGGCCAGCTGGCAGAGGATGGTGATGACGATGGTCGAAGCCGCCAGGGTGGCCATGGCGTCGGCGGCCAGGATGTCGGCCTTCTCCTCGCCGTCGCGCTGCAGCGACTTGGCGTAGGCCGGCACGAAGGCCGCGGCGAAGGCTCCCTCGGCGAAGAACCGCCGGAACAGGTTCGGGAAGGCCAGGGCGGCGTTGTAGGCGTCGGCGGCCGGGGTGGCGCTGGCCCCCATCCGGTACGAGACCGCCAGGTCGCGGGCGAAGCCCATGAACCGGCTGACCAGGGTCAGGCCGGAATAGATCGCCGACGACTTCAGCAGGCCGCCGGCCTTCCTGGACTGGTCGGGCGCCGGGGCGGGCTTTTCGGGGGGTGCGATGTCGGTCACGAGGGGCTTCTGGGGGCTGGATGGGAGGCCGTCAAGCGAGGGCTTCGGGATGGCAGGAGCATGGCGGAAAGGGATGGGGCGCGAAGAAGGATTTCCGGAGGATTTTCAGCGACGCGCCTCGCCCCTGCGGACCGCCGCCGCGCTGCATAGATGCTCCCCCGTTGGGGGAGCTGTCGGCGAAGCCGACTGAGGGGGTCTTTCGCAGGCACGATCTCTCGTCCTCACGCGGAAACCGCTGAGCTGATGGAAAGGGTCGCGGAGCGCCGGACATCGTCCGGAGTGTTTGAATAAATACCGTTTCGACGAAGCCCAGATCGC
>NZ_JBWKPX010000049.1:0-23819 GCF_059418465.1 Caulobacter sp. GW821-FHT09A05 | reverse complement strand
GATCCGCAGTACGCACGATAAACACAGTTGCTCATCCGTCGGCTCCGCCGACACCTTCTCCCGCAAGGGGAGAAGGAAAATCACGCCAGCGGCTTCAGCTCGCCCAGCATCGTCGGGATCAGCTCCGACACGGTCGGGTGGATGTGCACCGCCCGCTGGATCACCGTGTAGGGGGCCTTGGCGTACATCAGGTCGACCAGGCCGTGGACCGCCTCGTCGCCGTTCAGGCCCAGGATCGCCGCCCCGAGGACCTGTTTGGTCTCGGCGTCGACCACCACCTTCATGAAGCCCTGCGTCTCGCCCTTCTCGACCGCCCGGCCGACGCGGGTCATCGGGCGATGGCCGACCAGCAGGGGCCGGCCGGTGGCGCGGGCCTGGGCCTCGGTCAGGCCCACGCGGCCCAGCGGCGGGTCGATGAACAGGCCGTAGCAGGCGATGCGGTCGCTGACCTTCCTGGGATCATTGTCCAGCAGGTTGGCGGCGACGATCTCGAAGTCGTTATAGGCGGTGTGGGTGAAGGCGCCCTTGCCGTTGCAGTCGCCCAGCGCCCAGACGCCGGGATTGCTCGTCCGCAGCTGGTCGTCGACGACCACGTAGCCGTGCGCATCGACGTCGACGCCGGCCCTGTCCAGGCCAAGGTCGTCGGTGTTGGGCCTGCGGCCGATGGCCAGCAGCACGTGCGAACCCACCACCTGGGGCGCGCCGTCCTGGCAGGTGACGTGGACGCAGACGCCCTGATCACCCCCCTCCGTCCTGCTGGGCGCGAAGGCGATGCACTCGGCGTTCAGGCGGATGTTCACCCCCTCGGCCTCCAGGATCTCGCGCACGGCGTCGGAGACTTCCGGATCCTCGCGGCCGATCAGGCGTGGACCCATCTCGACCACCGTCACCTCGGCCCCGAAGCGCCGGTACATCTGGGCGAACTCCAGGCCGATATAGCTGCCGCCGACGATCACCAGGTGGGCCGGCAGGGTCTCGACCGCCATCATGCCGACATTGGTCAGGTACGCGATGTCGTCCAAGCCCGGCATGGCCGGCGCGTTGGCGCGACCGCCGACATTGAGGAAGATCTTCGGGGCGGTCAGCAGGTCGTCGCCGACCCGCACGGTGTTGGCCCCTTCGAATCGGGCGTGGCCCCGGAAGACCGTGCAGCCCCTCATGCCGCCCAGCCACGTTTCCAGATTGCCCCGGGCGTTGAGGGTGACGGCGCGGGCCCGCTCGTGGACCCGCCTCATGTCGACCCCGACCTCGCCCCGCAGCACGACGCCGTAGTCGGCCGAGCGCCGCGCCAAGTGGGCGGCGTAGGCGCTGGCCACCAGGGTCTTGGTCGGCATGCAGCCGGTGTTGACGCAGGTTCCGCCGAGGTCCTTGCGTTCGATCACGGCCACCGTCCAGCCGGCGGCGGTCAGCCGTCCGGCCAGGGCCGGGCCCGCCTGGCCGGCCCCGATGATGATGGCGTCGAAGCTCCGCGTTTCGGAATCGGGGACGGCCATGGATCAGACGGCCGAGACGATCAGGGCCGCGCCGCCGATCGCCACCACGTCCTCCAGCAGGCCGGCCGGCAGGTCCCGGCCGAACGCCTTGGCCAGGCGGCCCCGCGCCTCGGCCCCGCCCAGCGTGCCGATCACCGCGCCGAGGGCGCCGGCCACGGCCCCGCCGATCCAGGCGTCCTGGGTCATGCCGAGGGCGGCGCCGCAGAAGGCGCCGCTGACGATCCGCGTCCCGAACTGCACCGGGACCTTGCGGCTGGGGGTCTTGGGCAGCTGGTCGGCGACCAGCTCCAGCACGGCCAGGGCGGTGAACACCCAGGTGGCGATGGTCCCGCCGACCCAGGCGAGCGGCGTGCCTTCGAGGGAATAGAGCCCCAGATGCGCGCCCCAGGCGACGGCGGCCGGGGCGGTCATGGCGCGCAGGCCGGCGACGACCCCGATCAGCAGGGCGAACAGATAGAGCGACATGCGGATCTCCAGGCCGAGCGCCGCCGTGATCTGGCGCGCGGCGTGATCAAACCGCAAGGGCGAACGCCGTTCTTGGACGTTTCGGCTTTGGTTGAACGGCGGCCGCGAGGATCAGCCCAGCGGATACTCCGCTTCCAGCCGGTAGGCCGAACCCTCGCTGGTCCGCCAGCTGGAATAGAGGCCGAAGCGGTCGACGCGGAACGGTGGCGAGTGCAGCAGGTTGTTGGCCTGGATCCAGGCGGCGACCTCGGGCACGGCGGGACGCTTCAGATAGGCCAGGGTGACGTGCGGCGTATAGACCCGGGTTTCGGGCTTCAAATCCGCCCGGCGGGCGGCGCTCTCGTTGGCCTTGGCCAGGCGGCGCAGGTCGGCGTTCTCGGCGACGCCGGCCCAGACGGCGTGGATCTCGATCCCCTCGCCGAAATGGCCGACGCCCCGCAGTTCCAAGTCGAAGGCCAGGGCTTCGATTCCCCGCAGTTCCTCGTCCAGGTCGGCGGCGGTTGTCTCCTGGACGTCGCCGATGAACTTCAGGGTGATGTGAAAGGCCTCGCGCGGCCGCCACCGCGCGCCCTCGATTCCGTGCTGGCGGGGCAAGAGGCGGTCGCCGATCTCGGCGGGAATGGCGACGGCGGTGAACAGGCGGATCATGGGCGGGAACTTAGCGAGCCAGCCCCGGCAGGCAAGGCGCGGCGAGCTTTCACGGCTGCAGGTTGCAAGGTCGCGCGCGCGCTGGTAGCCCCGACGACAGGATCGGGGGCGCGAAAATGAAGCGACTTTTGCAAGGTTTAGGGGGCGTTTTGGCCGCTCTGGTCGTGGGCGCGACCGGGGCGCAGGCGGATCCGGCCAGGACGATCCGCGACCCCGACTGGGTGCAAAAGCCGACGGGCGACGACATGGAGCGGTTCTACCCCTCCAAGGCCAAGGACCAGTTCGTTTCGGGCCGCGCCGTGATTACCTGCGACGTCGACGCCGAAGGCCGGCTGATCGGCTGCGTGGTGATGCGGGAAAGTCCCGAGGGCTACGGTTTCGGCGACGCGGCCTTATCGCTGAGCCCGATGTTTCGGATGAGCCCCAAACTGATCGACGGCAAGCCCGTGGACGGCGGCGTGGTCACCGTCCCGATTATTTTCGAGGCGGCGTCGGAGCGGCCCGAAATCGGCGACGAGGCGATGGTCCTAACGCGTGTCGGAACCCAGCCGCCGGTGGTGGCCGCGCCGGTCGAGACGTCCGACGACGAGAAGGCGCCGACCATCCCCTGCCCGGACGACGTGGGAATGTGCCAGGGCCACTATTTCATGTGGGACGAGCGTCCGACGGCGAAGCAGAATGCGCGCCTGATCGACGCGGCCAAGCCCGCCCAGGGCCTGACCTTCGCGGTCTGCACGATCACGACCGAGGGCCTGCTGGACGGTTGCCTTTTCAGCGGTGATCTCACGCCGGGCACGGAGAAGGCCATGCGCGAGTCCGTCAGCCTGTTCCGCGCGCCCTATAAGACCGCCGACGGCCTGGCGACGGCCTCGGCGACGGTCATCATCCCGTTCATGTGGAACTGGCTGACCGGCAGGGGGATGACGCAGGACACCCCGTAGGTCGGTTCTACGGACACGGGTTCGGCTGCAGGGCGTGCAGGGCGTTGACCGCCTTTTCCATCTCCTCGGTCCAGGCCAGGTCGAAGGCGGCGATGTTGGTCTTCAACTGGTCCATCGTGGTGGCGCCGATGATGGTGGCGGTGACGAATTCGCGGGTGTCGCAGAACTTCAGGGCCAGCTGGGCCGGGTCGACGCCGAAATGGGCGGCCAGCTCGACATAGCCGCGGATCGCCGGCTCGGCGCCGGGGCCTTCATAGCGCTGCATGCGGTTGTAGAGCGCCTTGCGCGAACCTTCGGGCAGCTTGCCGTCCAGGTACTTGCCGGTCAGGGCGCCCTGGGCCAGCGGCGAATAGGCCAGCAGGCCCACCTGCTCGCGCAGGGCGATCTCGGCCAGGCCGTATTCGAACGTGCGGTTGGCCAGGTGGTAGGCGTTCTGGATCGAGGCGATGCGCGGCAGGCCCCCACCTCCACTTCTTGGGGACTCCGCCTCGGCCAGGAAGCGCATCACGCCCCACGGGAATTCGTTGGAGACGCCGATCGCGCGGATCGTCCCCTTCTTCACGTGGGCGTCCAGCGCCTCGAGGATGTCGCCGAAGGCCTCGAAGTCCTGTTCGTAGTCCTTGTAGGTCTGGCCGCCGAACACCCGCACCGGGCGGTCGGGCCAGTGCAGCTGGTAGAGGTCCAGATAGTCGGTCTCCAGGCGCCTGAGCGACTGCTCGACCGCGTAGTCGATCTGGGCCTTGGTCTGGCGGGTCGGGCCGCCGTCGGGCCGCATCCACGAGAGGCCGCCGAACGCCGCGCCCCGGCCGGCCACCTTGGAGGCCAGGACGATCTCGTGGCGCTTGCCGGTCTTCTTCAGCCACGCGCCGATATGGCGCTCGGTGCTGCCCTGGGTCTCCGGACTGGGCGGGCTGGCGTACATCTCGGCGGTGTCCCAGAAGGTCACGCCCTGGGCGAGCGCGTAGTCCATCTGCTGGTGGGCTTCCGCCTCGCTGTTCTGCGACCCCCAGGTCATGGTGCCCAGGCAGCAGCGCGAGACCTGGATGCCGGTCCGGCCGAGTTCCACGTAGTCCATGTGATCCCCATCGAAGATGCGCGGAAACTGAATAGAGGCTGGGGCGCGCCGCAGAAAGCGCAACATCTTGCATGATCCTGCCGGGACCCCGATATTCGAGGAGCGTCCAACACGGGCGCGCTGCTTTTTCGAAGGGCCTTAACCCGATGAACGACTTCAACCGCGGCTACGCGCGCTCGATCCCGGCGGATCGCGCCGACATGTCGGTTGACGCCGGCCTGCGTAGTTTCATGCTCGGCGTCTACAACAAGGTGGCGCTGGGTCTTCTGCTCTCGGCCGCCCTGGCCTTCCTGACGACCGCCTACGCTCCGGTCGCCAACCTGCTCTACGTGCTGACCCCGGACGGTCGCCTGGCGGGCTTCACGGTGCTGGGCATGGTGCTGCGCTTCGCGCCGCTGGCCATGATCCTGGTGTCGATCTTCGCCATGCGTAACCCGACCGCCCGCTCGTCCGGCGCGCTGTACTGGGCGCTGGTGGCCTCGATCGGCGCGGGCCTGGGCCTGTGGCTGCTGGTCTACCAGATCCAGTCGGTGTTCACGACCTTCCTGATCACCGCCATCGCCTTCGGCGGCCTGAGCCTGTTCGGCTACACCACCAAGAAGGACCTGACCGGTTTCGGCAGCTTCCTGATCATGGGCCTGATCGGCCTGGTGCTGGCCTCGCTGGTCCAGATGTTCCTGCACCTGCCGGGCCTCAGCTTCATCATCAGCATTCTGGGCGTGTTCATCTTCGCGGGCCTGATCGCCTACGACACCCAGAACCTGAAGATGAGCTACTACCAGATGGGCGGCGACCAGCAGTCGATGGCGGTGGCCACCAACTACGGCGCGCTGAACCTCTATCTGAACTTCATCAACCTGTTCCAATTCCTGCTCAGCATCTTCGGCTCGCGCCGCTAGATCCGGGTCGGACCTGAAACGCCAGAGCCCCGGCGGGAAACCGCTGGGGCTTTTTGTTTGAAGGCCTCGAAGGACGCAGGGCGGCCCTAATCCACCACCTTGAACCGGCCCTTGTCGAACATCCGCAGCACCTGGGCCAGGTCGTGGCCGCGCTTGAGGGTCAGTCCGCCCTGGCCGATCACCGCCCATTCGCCCTGCTTGCGGGCCAGGGCCGGGCGCTTCTCGATGCGGTAGAGCGGCGCCTCGGCGGCGTGGCGGAAGACCGAGAACACCGCATGATCGGCCTGGCCGGCCATGCCGTAGTCGCGCCACTCGCCGGCGGCGACCATCCGGCCATACAGCCGCATGAGCTGGTCGATCTCGCGGCGCTCGAAGAAAACGACGCCGGCGGCAGGGCGGGAATCCAGGGCCATCGGACGAATCCTAAACCCAAATCGGGCCTGGACGCGAGCGCCGCCGTGCACGGCCGGTCCGGCGTTGCAGCCCCGCTACAGCAGCGCTCGATAATCTCCGCGGCCTCGAACGCGGACACGAAATGACCTTAATTTGGACCTGTCGCCGCCCGCTTGCCTCGCCATCTTGAGGCTGTCGGCTGATCGGACATCCTGCGGTTCAGGATCCTGAACAGCCCCCCCAGCCCCCTTGATCGTGGGCCGGTCGGCCGACAGACAGCCCTCTGGAATACCCGCTCAAGAACCCCGCGTGGCGCCCCTCTCCACGTGGGGTTTTCGCGTGCGCGCCGTCCGACGCCCTCCCGAATCACGCCCCTCGACCGGCCGACACATCCCGGACACGAACCGCCGTGAAACGACCTTGATCGCGCCCTTCGAGCGCCGGCTTGGCCCGCCATAACATCACTGTCGGCTGATCGGACGTCCTGGCTCGGACCCTGATTGCCCCCCAGCCCTCCGACCCCGGGCTCCGGTCGGCCGACGGTCTAACATTCCCCTCCCCCTAAGAGGCCCGCGCGGCATCCCCTCCCCGCGCGGGCCTTTCTTTATGGGACGGACCTATTTCTCCGCCGCGTCCTGCAGCACGCCGATCACCCGGCCGCCCTTGGCGCCCTGGACCAGGATCACCGTCCGCAGCGCGTCGTCGCCGGCCGCCGGCAGGCGATAGAGCTTGGGTCGGCCGTTCCAGGGGCCCAGGCGGACCAGCTCCCGCACCACGTTGCGGTGGACCAGGGTCTGGCCGCGGTTGTCGCCGCGCTTGACGGCGATGTCCTGCTCGCGCGGGTCGTAGCGCACCAGCCAGACCTCGCCGCCGCCGCGGGGCGCGGGGCCCGAGCCGACCGCGACGCGGCCGCCGTCGCCGACGAATTCCATGTCGGGCGGATTGGACGGGGCCTTGGCGGCGTCCTTGACCAGGGTCTCGACCGCCTCGGCCTTGGCGCCCGAGGCCTGCTCGCGTCCGGCGACCACCACTTGCGGAGTCGGCACGTCACGCAGCGAGAACTTCTGGGCGTAGGCGCGCTGGCGGGCCGCGAAGGCCGGCTTGGCGAAGGTGTCCGTCCAGCCCAGATAGTCCCAGTAGTCGACCGAATAGGTCAGGGCCAGCACGCCCCTGTCGTCGGCCATGTCGGCGATGACCTGGTTGGCCTTACCGCAGGAGGAGCAACCCTGGGCCGTGAACAGCTCGACGACCACCGGGGGTTTCGCGGCGAAAGCGGGCGCGGCTGAGAAACCCGCGAGGGTGGTAAGGACGAGGGAGATCAGGGCCTGACGCATGTGCGGGGCACTTAAGCCAAGATCGCGGACGATGGCCGTTCACGAGGCCGTGAAGGACGGCCTTCTCGCGGAAAAGAAGACATTTCCTCGACCGAAACCCGAAGGAACCCAAAGAAAAAGCCGGGCCCCCTCCTGGAAGGAAGGGACCCGGCTTCATCTTTTCGACGCCCCGAGGGGCGCGATGCGCGTCGCGTCTAGTCGGCCTTGGCCAGGTTGCGCAGCACGTAGTTCAGCACGCCGCCGTTCTTGAAGTATTCAAGCTCGGTCGGGGTGTCGATGCGGCAGCGGACCGGGAAGCGGGCGATGCGGCCGTCGGTCGGGCGGTAGAGCTCGACGATCAGCTGCTTGCGCGGCGCCAGGTCCTGCAGGCCGCGGATCGAGACGATCTCCTCGCCGGTCAGCTCCAGCTTCTGCCAGCCTTCCTGGACGAACTGCAGGGGCAGCACGCCCATGCCGACCAGGTTCGAGCGGTGGATGCGCTCGAAGCTTTCGCAGATCACCGCGCGGACGCCCAGCAGCTTGGTGCCCTTGGCGGCCCAGTCGCGCGAGCTGCCGGTGCCGTATTCCTTGCCGCCGAACACCACGGCCGGACGGCCCTCGGCCTGATACTTCATCGCCGCGTCGTAGATCGACATCACCTCGCCCGAGGGGAAGTGCTTGGTCACGCCGCCTTCGATGTCCGGGGTGATCCTGTTGCGGATGCGGATGTTGGCGAACGTGCCGCGCATCATCACCTGGTGGTTGCCGCGACGGGCGCCGTAGCCGTTGAAGTCCAGCGGGTCGACGCCGTGGTCGATCAGGTACTGGCCGGCGGGGCTGGTCTTCTTGATCGAGCCGGCCGGGCTGATGTGGTCGGTGGTGATCGAGTCGCCGAACACGGCCAGGACGCGGGCTTCCACGATGTCGGTGACCGGGGTCGGGGTCATCGACATGTTGGGGAAGTAGGGCGGGTTCTGGACGTAGGTCGAGTCGCCTTCCCAGGCGTAGGTCTGGCCGCCGGTGATCTTGATCCCCTGCCAGTTCTTGTCGCCCTTGAAGACGTCGCCATAGCGGCTGGCGAACATCTTTTCGGTGACGGACTTGCGCTGCAGGGCGGCGATGTCCTCGTTCGAGGGCCAGATGTCCTTCAGGAAGACGTCGTTGCCCTTCTTGTCCTGGCCGATCGGCTCGCTGGTCAGGTCGATCTTCATCGAGCCGGCCAGGGCGTAGGCCACCACCAGCGGCGGCGAGGCCAGGTAGTTGGCGCGGACGTCGGGGTTCACGCGGCCTTCGAAGTTGCGGTTGCCCGACAGCACCGAGCAGGCCACCAGGTCGGCGTCGTTGACGGCCTTGCTGATGTTCTCCGGCAGCGGGCCCGAATTGCCGATGCAGGTGGTGCAGCCGTAGCCGACCAGGTTGAAGCCCAGGGCGTCCAGGTGCTTGGTCAGGCCGGCCTTGGCCAGGTAGTCGGTGACCACCTGCGAGCCGGGGGCCAGCGAGGTCTTCACCCACGGCTTGACCTTCAGGCCCTTGGCCACCGCGTTCTTGGCCAGCAGGCCGGCGGCGATCAGGACGCTGGGGTTGGAGGTGTTGGTGCAGCTGGTGATGGCCGCGATGACCACGTCGCCGTGGCCGACGTCGAAGTTCTCGCCTTCGACCGGCACGCGGGCGTTCGGCGCTTCGGCCTTGCCGAACTCGCCGGTCAGCGACTCGGCGAACTTGGCGGCGGACTCGGTCAGCAGCACGCGGTCCTGCGGGCGCTTGGGGCCGGCCAGCGACGGCAGCACCGACGACAGGTCAAGCTCCAGGGTGTCGGTGAAGGTCGGCTCGGGCACGCCCGGCTCCCACCACAGGCCCTGCTCCTTGGCGTAGGCTTCGACCAGGGCGACGCGGGCGGCGTCGCGGCCGGTGCCCTTCAGATAGGCCACGGTCGAGGCGCTGATCGGGAAGAAGCCGCAGGTGGCGCCGTATTCCGGAGCCATGTTGGCGATGGTCGCCTGGTCTTCCAGGGTCAGGTTGGCCAGGGCGTCGCCGTAGAACTCGACGAACTTGCCGACCACGCCCTTCTTGCGCAGCATCTGGGTGACGGTCAGCACCAGGTCGGTGGCCGTCGCGCCTTCCGGCATGGCGCCCGTCAGCTTGAAGCCGATGACTTCCGGGATCAGCATCGGGATCGGCTGGCCCAGCATGGCCGCCTCGGCCTCGATGCCGCCCACGCCCCAGCCCAGGACCGACAGGCCGTTGACCATGGTGGTGTGGCTGTCGGTGCCGACGACGGTGTCGGGATAGGCCACCTCGGCGCCGTCGACCGCGGCGGTCCAGACGGTTTGTGCAAGGTACTCGAGGTTCACCTGGTGACAAATTCCGGTGCCCGGGGGCACGACGCGGAAGTTGTTGAAGGCCGACGACCCCCAGCGCAGGAAGCGGTAGCGCTCGAGGTTGCGCTCGTATTCCTTGGCGACGTTGTCTTCGAAGGCCTTGGGGTTGCCGAAGTTGTCGACCATCACCGAGTGGTCGATGACCAGGTCGACCGGGTTCAGCGGGTTGATCTTGGCCGGGTCGGAACCCAGGGCGACCATGGCGTCGCGCATGGCGGCCAGGTCGACGACGGCCGGAACGCCGGTGAAGTCCTGCATCAGCACGCGGGCCGGGCGGAAGCTGATTTCGTGCTCGACGCTGCCCTTGTTCGACAGCCAGTTGGCCACGGCCTTGAGGTCGGCTTCGTTGACCGATACGCCGTCTTCGTAGCGCAGCAGGTTCTCCAGCAGCACCTTCATCGACACCGGCAGCTTGCTGGCGTCGGCCAGACCGGCTTCCTCAGCGGCGCGAAGGCTGTAATAGACGTAGGTCTTGCCGCCGACGACAAGTTCGCGGCGGGTTTTGAGGCTGTCTACAGACGCCATTTCGAAGGATCCCTTCTCTGTCCACGGCCGCCGGAAAACCTCTCCAGGGATCGCGCGATCGAGGCGGACCCACAGCGTCCATCCTCGCGCCGCGTACGCCCCATCCAATGCGGAGGGTGACGGCCGAGGGCTTCTTAGCCGTCGCCGTCGGCAACGTCCATGCACAGGGCAGGGTCTTGAGGGCTTCCGGCCTATGTTGAGAACTATTCGCATCAAGGACTTAAGTCTTGTTCGTGGCGAACGGCGGCTGTTCTCGGGACTGGACCTGGAGGTTTCGGCCGGACAGGCCGTGGCCCTGACCGGACGCAACGGGGCCGGCAAGACCAGCCTCCTGCGGGCCGTGGCGGGACTGTTGCGGCCGTCCGAAGGCGTCATCGGCTTCGACGGCGAGGCCGGTCCGCTGGAGGCCGAGGCCGTGCGTGCCGAAGCCCTGCACATGGTCGGCCATCACGACGGCCTGAAGTCGACGCGTTCGGCCTGGGAGGAGCTGCTGTTCCAGGCCCGCTGGACCGGTGGGACCGAGGCCTCGGCGCGCGACGCGGCCACGCGGCTGGACCTGGACCGCCTGCTCGAGCTGGAGGTCCGCCGCCTGTCGGCCGGCCAACGCCGGCGGGTGGCCCTGGCCCGGCTGCTGGCCAGCCCCCGGTCGCTGTGGCTGCTGGACGAGCCCATGGCGCCGCTGGACGCCGGCCACCGCGAGGGCTTCGGCGTGCTGATGGCCGAGCATCTGGCCGGCGGCGGCATGATCCTGGCGGCGGTGCATGATCCCCTGCCGGTGCCTTGCCGGGTGGTGGAGATCGGCGGATGAGGGCGTTCCTGATCCTGCTGCGCCGCGAGCTGGCCCTGGCCTGGGGCAACGGCGGCGGCCCGCTGCTGGCCCTGGCCTTCTACGCCTGCGTCGTGACCTTGCTGCCGCTGGCGGCCGGCCGGGCGCCCGAGCGGCTGGCGTCGCTGGCCCCCGGCATCGCCTGGCTGGCCCTGGCCCTGGCCGCCCTGCTCTCGCTGGAAAGGCTGTTCGAGCGCGACTTCGAGGACGGGGCGCTCGACCTGCTGGCCCTCGGTCCCGCCCCGCTGGAGGCCGTGGCCGTGGCCAAGTGCCTGGCCCACTGGCTGGCGGCCGGCGCGCCGCTGGCCTTCGCCGCCCCGATCGCCGCCCTGGCCCTGGGGGCCTCGCCGGCCATCATCCCGCTGCTGGTCCCCTGCGCCCTGGCCGGGGGTCTGGCCTTCTCGTTCCTCGGCGGGCTGGGGGCGAGTCTCGCCCTGGGCAGCAAGCGCGGCGGCCTGCTGGTGGCGGTGATCGTCCTGCCGCTCTACGTGCCGCCGGTGATCTTCGGGGCCGGCGCCCTGGACGCCTTGGCCGGCGGGTTGCCGTGGACGGGCGGCCTGCTGCTGCTCCTGGCCTATTCGGCGGCAGCGGTGGCGCTAGGCCCGATCGCCATGGCGGCGGCGTGTCGCAACGCGCTGGATTAGACCTTCCAGAACGCCAACGTTCGCCCTTGAGACGTCGGGGACGCTTTGGCCCTCGCGTGTGAGAGACCAATCAGCGGCGATGCACTCAATAGCCTCGTCTCGAAAATAGAACAGGAAGTGACGAGCATCGAGGCGATCAGGCGTGATGACTTCCCAATCCAGACCGTCGGCCGTTGGATCGCTACCGGTGATTTCGTAGAATTCGCCCCATTTGGGAGCCTGTTGGCTGAAGCGGCCTTTTCCGTCGAACCAAGCGTGATCGTTAGTGGCGTCCCACCGCCAGCGGCTACACCCGGAAAACCGAACTCTGCCGACCTCGCCTTCGTCAGCCTTGTAGGAGAAGGGATTTAGGTAGAACGACAGTTCCACCGTGTCGCCCGACACATCGACCTTGAGCGACGGCGCATTCGGCTCCGCGTTCCAGTCAGTGTTCAAGTGGAGAAAGGTGAGATTGCTCATTCCAGCACTTTGCCATTTGCTGGACAGCTTTCCACCCATGGTCGAGGTCCGGCCGATCAGGTCAGAAGCCATAGCCCCCTAGATCGGCCCCGCGCTCGCCGTCACCGGCGGCGCATGCCGTTCGCCCAGCACCACGGCGAAACTGCCGGCGATGATCATCAGCCCGCCGGCCGCCAGGGCCCAGGTCAGGTGGTCGCCGAACAGCAGCACCCCGACGCAGGCGCCCATCAGCGGCTCGATATTGATGAACACCCCGGCGCTGGCGCTGCCCACCCGGGCCGAGCCGAACTGCCAGGCGGCGGTGGCCAGCAGGGTGCCCAGCACGCCCAGACCCAGGATGCCGCCCCAGGCGACGGGCGAAAGATCCAGCTTCGGCGGCCCGTGCATGACCCAGGCGATCGGCAGGACCGCGAAGGCGGCGACGATCACCGTCACCGCTGGGATGGCCATGGCGTTCGTGGTCTTGGGCGCGCGGCGCAGCACGATCAGCCAGGCCAGGAAGATGAAGAGGGACCCCAGCGACAGCGCCACCCCCAGGGGCGAGCCGGCGCCGTCGGGCTTGCCGGCGATCAGGGCGGCCCCCAGCGTCGCGGCGGCCACCCCGCCCCACGAGGCGCGGCTGACCTTTTCGCCCAGCAGCTTGGCCGAGATGGCGATCAGGGCCGGCATGGCCCCGACCAGCAGGGCCGCCAGGGTGACGCTGACATGGGCCAGGCCCTCGAACTGCACCATGAAGGCGACGCCGTAGAGCGCGCCGGCCAGCAGGATGACGGGGGACCGGAACAGGGCCCTGGCTTCGGCGGTCCTCAGGGCGAACGGCGCGGCGACCACCGCCGCCACGGCGAAGCGCAGCAGCACCATGTGCGCGGCGTCGGTCTCGCGCAGCACCAGCTTGCCCAGCGGGAAGCCGAGGCCCCAGCAGAGGCCGGCGACGATCAGGGCGAGGAAGGCGAGGCGTTTGGCGGTGCGGTTCATGGGCCGGGCTTCTAACCGTGTTCGCGGGGGCGGCGATAGACGTCCCTAGCCCGGCGGCGTGTCAGGACGTGGCGGCAGTCACAGCTTCAGGTCGAAGCGTGGACCGATCGCCGTCATGGTCAGATAGAGGCCGATGGTGATCGCGCAACCCGCGCCCAGCGCGATCCAGAAGTTCACGCCCCGCCGCAGCAGGGCCGGCACGACCAGGAACATCGGCAGCGACGGCAGCACGTACCAGAAGGTCGCCTCGACATGGGCGGCCATCCGCTTGACGTCGTGGGTGTCGCGCCACAGCCACAGCATGCCCAGGATCGAGATCAGCGGCAGCGAGGCGACCAGGGCGGCGAAGCCCGGCTGGCGCTTGGCGATCTCGGACACCAGGGCGATGATCACGCCCGAAATCGCGGCCTTGGCCAACAGGTAGAGCATCGCGGCGCCTCCTCAGGGCGTGAAGGTCTCGTGCATCGCGTCCTCCGTCAGGACTGCAACATTCCCGGGAGGTTCTGACATTCCCGGGTTACACGGAGAATGGAGGTTCGCTTCAGGGATATTTCCACTGGAGCACCTTCATGCGCTTGCAACCGCGCGGCCTGGCCCTGATGGCCGCGGCCGCCCTGACCCTCGCCACAGCGGCCGCCGCCGTCGCCCAGGACGCCCCGCCGCCGGGGCCGCCGCCCATGGCCGACGAGGGTCCCGGCGGTCCGGACGGCCCGCCGCCGATGATGCGCCACCACCGCCTCGACCCCGAGGCCCGCGCCCAGCACCTGCGCGACGTGCTGCAGCTGCGCGCCGACCAGGACGGGGCCCTCAAGGCCTATCTGGACGCCGTCGCGCCCAAGGACTGGGACAAGGAGCGGCCAAAGCGGGAAACGGTCGACGCGCCGCGCAAGCCGCTGACCACGCCCGAACGGCTGGATCGCGAGGCCGAGCACCTGGCCCGCGCCAAGGCCCGCCTCGAGGCCACCCGCGCCTTCTACGCCGCCCTGTCGCCCAGCCAGAAGAAGGCCTTCGACGCCCTGGGACCGATGGCCGGCGGCCACGGCCCGATGATGCGCCGCGTCGAATTCCGCCACTTCAAGGGCGGTCCGGGCGGGATGCCGGGCGAGCGCCCCAAGGCCGACTAGGGCCGACTAGGTAACCTCCACGATTGCGGGCGCCCGCCAGGTCTTCTAAGGCTCGGACATGGGCGCCCGTGATCCACATCATCCGCTGGACTTCCTGACCAACCCCGAGCGGTTCATGGCCTTTTCCCGCTGGGCCGCGCCGATGTTCGGCGTGATCGCCGCGGTGCTGGCCGCGGTCGGCCTGGTCCTGACCTTCGCCGCGCCGGAGGACTATCAGCAGGGTGACACCGTGCGGATGATGTTCATCCACGTACCGGCCGCCTCGCTGTCGCTGTTCGTCTATCTGTGCCTGGGCATAGCCAGCTTCCTGGCCCTGGTGTTTCGTCACGCCCTGGCCGACGCCGCCGCCGTGGCCTGCGCCCCGCTGGGCGCGGCCTTCACCGCCCTGGCCCTGGCCACCGGTTCGCTGTGGGGCAAGCCGATGTGGGGGACCTGGTGGGTGTGGGACGCCCGCCTGACCTCGGTGCTGGTGCTGCTGCTGTTCTATCTGGGCTACCTGGCCCTGCGCTCGGCCCTGGAGGACGAGCAGAAGGCGGCCCGCGCCGCCGCCATCCTGGCCCTGGTCGGCCTGATCAACCTGCCGATCGTCAAGTTCTCGGTGGAGTGGTGGAACAGCCTGCACCAGGGCAGCTCCACCCTGTTCGCCAAGCCGGAGAACCGGTTGCCCGCCGTCTATGCCTGGCCGATGCTGGTGATGAGCCTGGCCTATGTGTCGGCTTTCGGGTCGCTGTGGCTGGTGCGGATCCGCGCCCTGGTCTGGCGGCGCAAGGCCCGGGCCCTGGCCCTGCAACAGGCGGAGGGCTAGCGCGTGCACTTCGATTTCGACGCCGGCAAGTACGCCGTCTATGTCTGGCCGGCCTTCGCCCTGACGGCGGGCGCCTTCGTCTGGATGATCGCCGACAGCCTGGCCTCGGCCCGCCGCTGGCGGCGCGAGGTCGAGCGGCTGCAGGCCCGGCGGGAGACGAAGACGTCGTGAGGCGCTGGATCGGTTTCGCCCCGCTGATCGTGCTGCTGGCCCTGGGGGTGCTGTTCGCCGGCTACGCCCTCAAGCACGATCCGCGCGTCCAGCCCCACGCCCTGGTCGGCAAGCCGGTGCCGGCCGTGGTCCTGCCCGATCTCGACACCGGGGCGATGGTCGCCGTGCAAGACGCGCCGAAGGGACCGCGGCTGATCAACTTCTTCGCCTCCTGGTGCGCCCCCTGCCGGGTCGAGGCCCCGCAGCTGATGGCGCTGAAGGCCCAGGGCGTCACCCTGGTCGGGGTGTCCTACAAGGACGAGCCGGCCCGCACCCAGGCCTTCCTGGCCGAGCTGGGCGACCCGTTCGCCGTCAAGCTGATGGACCGCAACGGCCGGGCCGGCATCGAGTTCGGCGTCACGGGCGTGCCCGAGACCTTCCTGGTCGGGGCCGACGGCGTGATCCTGGCCAAGCACAGCGGCCCCCTGACCGACGCCGACGTCCAGGAGATGCTGGGCAAGCTGCGGTAGACGCAGGAAGGCCCGGGCGGCTTGCGCCGGCCCGGGCCCTTGTCTTGCCTGGCGGGATCGCGGCTTAGCAGCGATGGCCCTTGCCGATCTGGCTGCCGGCGTAGGCGCCGACGCCCGCGCCCAGCAGGGTGCCGGGGGTGCGGTTGCCGTTCGAGACCGAGTTGCCCAGCAGGCCGCCGGCCAGGGCGCCGATCACGGCGCCGGTCGCCTTGCCGCGCTTGCGGTCGGTGCGGCAGCTTTCGTAGCGGTCATAGCGGCGGTCATGGCGACGATCGTAACGGCTGTCGTAGCGCGACTCATAGCGGTGGTGGTCGCGGTAGTAGCCGTCGTGGGCCGAGGCGAAGCTCGGGGCCGAAACCAGGCTCAGGGCGGCCGTGGCGGCGGCGATCATCGAGAGGGTGGTCTTGGTGGCGGTACGCATCGGGTGTCCCTTTCCTTCAATTCGCGTCCGACCGGCCCCGATCCGGTCGATCTCGAGGACACCCTACGACCCGCCGCCTGAACGGTGTCGGCGACCCGACTTTCATCTGGCGTTCAGGTTGGCGGCCGGTTTTCGCCGTGTTTTCCCCAGCCGAACCGCGACCATTAACCGCGCGTTGACCATGCTCGCCGACCCTGCATTAACCATGATAGAGTCGCGTTCATGAGCACGATCCGCCCGACCGGCCTGCCGGCCGTCCCCACGAGACCCGCTTCGCCGCAGGGCTCGTCGGCGGCTGGCGGCTCGCGCGCGGCGGCGTTCTTCCAGGCGGCCGTCAGCGACGCCGCCGCGGCCCGGCCGACCGCGCCGCCGATCGCCGTCCAGCTGCAGACCCAGGCCCAACCGCAGCGCCAGGCGCCGGCCCGGCCATTCGTCCAGCCGGCCGAGCAGCCGCGGACGATCCTGCGCCCCGGCTCGCTGCTGAACATCGTCGTCTAGCCCTAGGCGGGCCAGGTCTCCGGGCTCATCGCCAGCACCTCGCCCGCCAGGTAGAGCGAGCCGCAGATCAGCACGTGCGGCGTCGGTTCCATAGCCAGCGCCTTGTCGAGCGCCGCTTCGACGCTGTCGCAGGCATGGGCGCGCAGGCCCGCCAGTTCCGCCGCCGCCGCCGTCTGGGCCGAGCTGGCCGCCGCATGGCCTTCGAAGGTCACCGAGAAGACCCTGGCCTTCAGCGGCGCGAACGGCGCGAAGAAGCCCGCGGCGTCCTTGTTGGCCAGCAGGCCGGAGATCAGGGCCACCGGCCGGCCGTCGCGCGCCGCCAGGTCGCCCAGGGCCCGGGCCACGGCCCGGCCGGCATGGGGGTTGTGGCCGCCGTCCAGCCAGAGGTCGGCCCCCGCCGCCCGGGCCCGCTCCGCCAGGGGACCGGCGGTCAGCCGCTGGAACCGCGCCGGCCAGGCGGCGGCCGCGACCCCCCGGGCCATAGCCGCCTCGTCGATGCGCGGATCGTCCAGGACCAGCAGCGCCGCCACGGCCAGGCCGGCGTTGGCGAACTGGTGCTCGCCCGGCAGGGCCGGCGCCGGCAGGTCCAGCAGCCGATCCTGCATCTGCACCAGCAGGCGGCCGCGCTCGTTCCAGGCGTCGAAGTCGCGACCCATCAGGGTCAGGGGCGCCTCGAACAGGTCGGCCTCGCGCTCGACGACGCGTTCGGCCTCTTCCTGCTGCCGGGCGGAGACGACGGGGGTGTTGGGCTTGATGATCCCGGCCTTCTCCTGGGCGATGGCCGCCAGGGTGTCGCCCAGGAACTCGCGATGGTCGATGTCAATCGGGGCGATGACGCTGACCGCCGGCATGACGACATTGGTGGCGTCCAGGATCCCGCCCAGCCCGACCTCGACCAGGCAGAGATCGGCCGGGACCTCGGAAAAGGCCTGGAAGGCCGCGGCGGTGGTGATCTCGAAGAAGGTGATCGGCAGGCCGGCGTTGGCGGCCTCGACCCGCTCCAGCACCTGGGCCAGGTGTTCGTCGGTGATCAGCGTCCCCGCCAGGCGGATCCGTTCGGAAAAGCGCACCAGGTGCGGCGAGGTGAAGACGTGGACCCTCAGGCCGGCGGCCTCGGCCATGGCGCGCAGGTAGGCGACCGTCGAGCCCTTGCCGTTGGTGCCGGCCACGTGGATCACCGGCGGCAGCTTCTTGTGCGGATCGCCCAACGCGGCGCACAGCCGGACCATCCGCTCCAGCGACAGGTCGATCAGCTTGGGATGCAAGGCCTGCAGCCGCGCCAGCGCGGCGTCATGGGCGCGGAGGTGGTCGGTCATTCAGTGAACCTTCCTTCTCCCCTTGCGGGAGAAGGTGTCGGCGCAGCCGACGGATGAGGGGTCGATGAACGGTGGCCGATTGGCGTCAAGGGCTCAACGGAAAGGGCGGTGCGACCCCTCATCCGACCTCCTTCGGAGGCCACCTTCTCCCGCAAGGGGGGAAGGTGGAGGTCGTTGGTCACGCCGCCTTCAGCGCCCGGCCCATCATCAGCGTGCCCAGGATCGAGCCCAGGACGGCCGGCAGGTCCTTGCGGTGCGTCACGCGGTCGACCATGCCCTTTTCGACCAGGTATTCCGAGCGCTGGAAGCCCGGCGGCAGGGTTTCGCGGATGGTCTGCTCGATCACCCGCGGGCCGGCGAAGCCGATCAGGGCGCCCGGCTCGGCCAGGTGCACGTCGCCGAGCATGGCGTAGGAGGCGGTGACGCCGCCGGTGGTTGGGTCGGTCAGCACCACGACATAGGGCAGGCCGGCGTCCTTCATCGCATTGATGGCCAGGGTGGTGCGGGCCATCTGCATCAGGGACAGGGCCCCTTCCTGCATGCGCGCGCCGCCGGCGGCGGTGAAGGCCACCAGCGGGACCTGACGCTGGATCGCGGCTTCGGCGGCGGCGATGAAGCCCTCGCCCGCGGCCATGCCCAGCGAACCGCCCATGAAGGCGAAGTCCTGGACCAGCACCACGGCGTCGACGCCGCCGACCTTGCCGAAGGCGATGGCCATGGCGTCCTGCTCGCCGGTCGCCTTGCGGGCGGCGGCCAGGCGGTCCTTGTAGGGCTTGCCGTCCGAGAACTTCAGCGGGTCTTCGACCACGGCCGGGGTCGGCAGGACCTCGTGGACGCCGTCGTCGAAGGTGTATTTGAACCGCGCCTCGGGACCGATGCGCATGTGGCGTCCGGCCGGGGTGACCCACAGGGCCGCCTCCAGGTCGGAGCGGTAGATCATCTCGCCGGTGTCGGGGCACTTGACCCACAGGTTCTCGGGCGTCTCGCGCTTGGCGAACGCGCCGCGCACTCCGGGCGCGATCCGCGACAGCCAGCCGCCGCGCCGCTCGTTCGCGACCTTGGTCTTGTCGCCCTTCTTGGGCCCCTGGGGTTCAGCCATCGCCATAGCCTTCAGCCTCACGCCATTTCGAGTCGCGCCGACCGCACAGCCTTAGCCAGCTCCGACGCCTTGAGAAGAACCTTCTCGGTCACGTTTTCGTTCACCTTGGCCGCGGACTCGATTTCGTCCACCAGGGCCGAGCCGACGACCGCGGCGTCGGCGATCCGGGCCACGGCGGCCGCCTGTTCGGGCGTACGGATGCCGAAGCCGACCGCCACGGGCAGGCCGGAGGCGGCGCGCAGCCGGGCCACGGCCGGGGCCACGTCGCCGGCGTCGGCTGACTTGACGCCGGTCACGCCGGCCACCGAGACGTAGTAGAGGAAGCCCGAGGTGCGGCGGACCACGGCGGGCAGGCGCGCGTCGTCGGTGGTCGGGGTCGCCAGGCGGATCAGCGAGACGCCGTGGGCCTCCAGGGCGTCGGCCAGCGGATCGGCCTCCTCCGGCGGGCAGTCGACGACGATCAGCCCGTCCACGCCGGCTTGGGCGGCCTCGCGGGCGAAGGTCTCGAAGCCCTTGTTCACCAGGGGGTTGAGGTAGCCCATCAGGATCAGCGGGGTGTCCTGGTCGCCCTGGCGGAAGGCGCGGACCAGGTCCAGCGTGCCGTTCAGGGTCATCTTCTGGGCCAGGGCGCGCTGGCTGGCGCGCTGGATGGTCGGGCCCTCGGCCATCGGGTCCGAGAACGGGAAGCCCAGCTCGATAAGGTCGGCCCCGGCGGCCGGCAGGCCCTCGAGGATCGCCAGGGCGGTGGCGGCGTCGGGATCCCCGGCCATCACGTAGGAGACGAAGCCGGCGCGGTTCTCGGCCTTCAGGGCGGCGAACCGGCGATCGATACGGTCTTTGGTCAAAGTCGCTCTAGCCCTAGATCGTCCGCCCGAGGGCGTCGGCCACGGTGAAGATGTCCTTGTCGCCCCGGCCCGACAGGCACAGGACGATCACCCCGCCCTCGCCGATCTCCTTGGCCAGCTGCGGCAGCTTGGCCAGGGCGTGGGCGCTTTCCAGGGCCGGGATGATGCCCTCGAGCTCGGCGCACAGCTGGAAGGCGGCCAGGGCCTCGTCGTCGGTGCAGGTCAGGTACTGGGCCCGACCGACGTCGTGCAGGAACGAGTGCTCCGGCCCGATGCCGGGATAGTCGAGGCCGGCCGAGATCGAGTGGGCGTCCTGGATCTGGCCGTCGTCGTCCTGCAGCAGGTAGGTCCGGTTGCCGTGCAGCACGCCCGGGCGGCCGCCGGTCAGGGAGGCGGCGTGCTTGTCGGTCTCCAGCCCGTGGCCCGAGGCCTCGACGCCGTAGATCTTCACCGTCTCGTCGGCCAGGAACGGGTGGAACATGCCGATGGCGTTGCTGCCCCCGCCCACGCAGGCGACGACGGCGTCGGGCAGGCGCCCTTCCTGCTCCTGGATCTGCTCGCGGGTCTCATTGCCGATCACCGCCTGGAAGTCGCGGACCATGGCCGGATAGGGGTGCGGGCCGGCGGCGGTGCCGATCATGTAATAGGTGTCGGCCACGTTGGTGACCCAGTCGCGCATCGCCTCGTTCATGGCGTCCTTGAGGGTCGCGGCCCCCGAGGTCACCGGGCGCACTTCCGCGCCCAGCAGGTTCATGCGGAAGACGTTGGGCTTCTGCCGGGCCACGTCGACGGCGCCCATATAGACGACGCAGGGCAGGCCGAAGCGGGCGGTGACGGTGGCGCTGGCCACGCCGTGCTGGCCCGCGCCGGTCTCGGCGATGATCCGGGTCTTGCCCATGCGCTGGGCCAGCAGGATCTGGCCCATGCAGTTGTTGATCTTGTGCGCGCCGGTGTGGTTCAGCTCCTCGCGCTTGAAATAGATCTTGGCCCCGCCGAGATGCCGGCTCAGGCGCTCGGCGAAATAGAGCGGGCTGGGGCGGCCGACATAGTGGGTCAGGTAGCCCTTCAGCTCGGCCTGGAACTTCGGATCGTTCTTGGCTTCGGTGTAGGCGCGGTCCAGCTCGAGCACGAGCGGCATCAGGGTCTCGGCCACATAGAGGCCGCCATAGTCGCCGAAGCGGCCCTTGGCGTCGGGATAGGCCGACCAGTCGTTGGGTTTCACCGAAGCGTTCACGGGCTCTTTCCAGACGTCAGGCGCGTTTGACGGCGTCCAGGAACGCCATGATCAGAGCCGGGTCCTTTAGGCCGGGACCCCGCTCGACGCCAGAGGAAACGTCCACCAGCGGCGCGCCGGAGGCCCGGACGGCCTCGGCGACGTTCCACGGATCCAGCCCCCCGGCCAGGAAATGCGGGCGAGAAAATCGCCGGCCCGCCAGCAGGCTCCAGTCGAACCTTGCGCCCGTTCCGCCGGGCAAAGCAGATCCTTCCACCGGTCGGGCGTCGAACATCAGGTGCTCGGCGACGCCGTCGAAGGCGATCGCCTGGTCGACGTCCGAGGCCGACGAGACCGAGAAGGCCTTGATCACCCCGGCCCCCGAGCGCTGGGCGATCTCGCGGACCCGGCTGGGGGTCTCGCGGCCGTGCACCTGGATCAGGTCGGGCTTCAGGGTGGCCATCAGCCGGTCGACCAGGGTGTCGTCGGGATCGACGGTGACGGCCACGGTCCTGACCGGCGATTGACGCAGCGGCGCGGCCAGGCGGGCGGCGGCCTCGGGGTCGAGGTTGCGCGGGCTCCTGGCGAAGAACACGAAGCCGACATAGGCCGCGCCGCCGGCGACGGCGGCGGTCACGCTCTCGGGCGTGGAGAGCCCGCAGATCTTGGCCTTGGTGGTGGTCATGGTCGGGGAGGTACGTGCGGCGAAGGGTTGGCGCAAGGGGTCAGCGGCTCACCCCCTTGCCCCCACCTGACGGCTTCGCCGTCTGTCCGCCCCCATAGGGGGCGGAGCGCTCTTCCCCCTGTGGGGGAAGACGACCGCGGAGCGGTCCGTAGGGGGCAAGTGTTGGCCGCCTAGCCCCCCAGCGGCCCGCTCCCCTCCACCGGGTCCAGCAAGGTCGCCCGCATGGCGCAGACCAGGCCGTCCGGCCGATAGTCCATGGTCGCCGCGCCCTTCAGCTCGCCGCGCAGGCTGCGTTCGATCAGCCGCGAGCCGAAGCCACGGCGGGTGGGCGGGGCGACCGGCGGGCCGCCGGTCTCGGTCCAGGTCAGGGCCAGGTCGCGGGTCGCCGCGTCATAGGTCCAGGCCAGCACCACCCGGCCGCCGCCGTCGCGGTCCCCCCGCCGGTTCGACAGCGCGCCGTATTTCAGGGCGTTGGTCGCCAGCTCGTGGAAGATCAGGGCCATGGTCAGGGCCCCGCCGGGGGCCAGCCAGACCGGCGGACCCTCGACCACCAGCCGCTCGGGGGCCCCCAAGCCTTCCTGGCCCGGTGGCACGAACGGCGCCAGGGCCCGCTCGGCCACGTCGCGCAGCCCCGCCCCGTGCCAGCTCTCGCGGGTCAGCACGTCGTGCACCTGCGACAGGCCCAGGAGCCGCGACTCGAACTTCTCGAAGGCGATCAGCGGGTCGGCCTCGGTCTTCAGGGTCTGGCTGGCCATCGACTGGACGGTGGCCAGGGTGTTCTTCACCCGGTGGTTCAGCTCGTTGATCAGCAGGCGCAGCTGGCCCTGGTAGTGCTGCTGCTCGGCCTCGACCTGCTTGCGGGCGGTGATGTCGGAGATGATCACCACCAGATAGGGCCGCCCGTCGCCGGGATCGACCCGCGAGGCGGTGACGTGCACCCAGACCGGGCCGTCGCGGCCCTCGACCCGGCGCTCCAGCGCATAGGTGTCGATCTCGCCGGCCAGCAGGGCCAGGCCCTGGGTGACCACGGTGGCGACATTGTCCTCGCCCGGCGCGATGTCCATGAAGGTCGAGGCCAGCAGGGTCTGGCGGTCGCGGCGGGTGATGGCGCAGAACTTGTCGTTGACCTCCAGGAACCGGCCGCTGGCCGACACCCGGGCCACGCCCATCGCCGCCTGGTCGAACACCGCCCGGTAGCGGGCCTCGGCGGCCAGCAGCCGCTGGCGGGCCTCGACCGCGGCGGTGACCATCTCGGTATAGAGCACCAGCCCGCCGATCCGGCCGTCGTCCGTGCGCCACGGGGCCATCGACCAGCGCACCCAGTGGACGCGGCCGTGGCCGTCGACATAGCGGTCGCCCTCGTCCTCGCGCAGCTCGACCCCCTCGGCCAGCACCTGGGCGTGCTTGTCGCGCCAGACCTGCGGGATCTGGGGGAAGACGTCGTAGTGGCGGCGGCCCAGCAGGGGGGTGTCGGGCGACATGCCCTGGTCGGTCAGGTACTGGCGCGAGGCGGCCAGGTAGCGCATCTGGTCGTCGAAGATGGCGATGCCCATCGGGGCGTGCTTGAGGGCGGTGGTGACGCTGGGCGAGGCGCCGAGCGCCGTCGCCGCCGCGAGCGGCGCGCCGCCGGCGGTTATGGTCTCCGTCTCGATCGGCGGTCGCGCGGCCATCGCACCCTGTGGCTCGGCTTGGGTCATCGGTGCGCCATCATGCTCAGGTTGCGCCGGCTGTCGATGGGGCAATCCCGCGCAGTGGGTTGATTTCGCGGCGGAACCGGGTCTTTCCGCCCTTGCCCCCTACGGACCGCTTCGCGGTCGTCTTCCCCCGGAGGGGGAAGAGCGCTCCGCCCCCTCTGGGGGCGGACAGGCGGCGAAGCCGCCAGGTGGGGGCAAGTGTTCACCGGCACGACGTCTCATGCTCACGCGGAAACCGCTGAGGCTATGGAAAGGGTCGCGGAGCGCCGGACCTCGTCCGGAGTGTTTGAGTAGTAACCGTTTCGACGAAGCCGATCGCTCCGCGCCATCGTTATCCGCCAGCGTCCGGTAGGCAGCCCTGTTGAGGCTTAGCCGGACCCGGTCTCGATCCCTTTCGGGAGAAAC
>NZ_JBWKPX010000048.1:0-23991 GCF_059418465.1 Caulobacter sp. GW821-FHT09A05 | reverse complement strand
ACCTTCCGCCGCGCCCTGGACGCCGCCGGCGGCGTCGCGGGCCCGTCGGGTCGCCCGCTCGGCGCGGTCGCGCACCCGGCCGGTGGCGTCGGTGGCGCCCTGGCGGACCCGGCCCGTGGCCTCGGTGGCGCGCGAGGCGACACCGCCGATATCAGGGGTTCCGAACTGGCCCGAACCCGAACCGGTCAGCCCGCCGCCGGCCTGTCCGGCCAGGCCGCCAAGCCCCCCGCCCAGGCCGCCGCCGAGCCCTCCGCCCAAACCACCACCGAGACCGCCGCCCCCGCCGAGGATCTGGGCCTGGGCCATCGGCGCGGCCATCAGCATGGCGGCGGCCGTGACGGTCATGAAGAACGAGATCTTGCGCATGGTCTTCTCCTGAAGAATGGCTCGAGGCGGCGCTTCGTCCGCCTCCCGACCCGTCCAACGACCGGTCCCCGCGCTTTCTTCCGCACCCCGCGACTTTTTTTTCGCGGCCCGAAAATCGGCCTATTTCGCCGCAGCCTCGACGAAGCCCTTGCCGAACACCGGATCGACGCCCGGCGCGCCCAGGTCCACGGCCTGGGCCGCGAGGCGCGCGAGCGCTCGCTGGGCCCCCGCCGGATCGGGGGCGTCGAGCAGGCGCGCCAGCCGCCCGGCCACCACCGGCGCGGCGTAGGAAGTGCCGCGCACGCTGGCCGGACGCCCGCCGGGCGTGGCGACCCTGACCTCGGCCCCGTAGGCCGCGAAGTCGACATGGGTCGCGCGGCCGGCCTCGGTCAGCAGCCGGCGCCGGCGATCGACGCCGGTCACGGCGATCACCCCCGGATAGGAGGCCGGGTAGAGGGCCGGCGCCGCCGGGCCGTCGTTGCCCACCGCCGCCACGATCAGGCAACCCCGGGCCAGCAGCGCCTTGACCGCCGCCGCCAGCGCGCCGTTGGGCGGTCCCACCAGGCTGATATTGACCACCGGCACGCGGGCCTGGGCCATCCAGGTCAGGGCCCCCACGATCGCCGAGGCCGAGCCGCCGGCCGGTCCCTTGCCATAGACGTCGGCGACCAGGATCTGATCGACTCCCGCGGCGGCGATCAGCGAGGCGGTGGCCGTGCCGTGGGCGCTGGGCCGCGCCCCGCCGTCCGCGAAGCCGCGCTGCTCCAGCCGGACGCGGGTGAACACCGGCTGGTCGGCCGCGACGCCCCCGTCCAGCAGGCCCGCCCGTCCTCCGCCGCCCTGGACGGCGACGGGTCCGGCCGCCGCGCCCCCCGCGTCCAATCCGGCGCCGGCATAGACATGGTTGAAATCATAGTCGCCGCCAGGATCCAGCTCGCGAAGCCGCTTGACCGCCGCCCGGGCGCCCAGGCCCTTGGGCGGCGTCAGGGTCACCAGCGAAAGGCCCAGTTCGTCGGACCGCGCCTGGCGGGCGACGGCGAAGCCCGCCGCCGTGATCCTCGCCAAGGCCTCGGGCGTGGGCGAGATCGCCAGCACCTCGCCGCGCACCACCGGCTGGCCCTGGTCGTCCAGCTCCAGCGCCCGGGGATGGGCCCGGACCAGGGCGGCCAGCCGGTCCAGCCGCGCCCCGGCCAGGGCCTGGGGCGTCAAGCGATCAGCCAGGCCGTCGACCTCGCCGGCCAGGCGGTCGGCCAGCGGCAACTGCGGCAGCGGCAGGCCGGTCCGGCCGACCACGGACGACGGCGAGGGCAGCAGCTGGGCCTCGGCCGGCGCGCCGCCCGACACCGCCAGCCCGGCCAGGATCATGACGAGGGGGATGCGAAAGCTCATGGCGGTCCAAGTTTTCCCAGGTGCGCGAGACGTCACAATGGCCGCATCGCGACGCGCGTGAAATAAGTTTAGGCTCAGGGATTGAACGTCCCCGACGAAACGTTTCTTCCACAGGACGAAGGCGAACCTTGGATTCCTTCCAGACGGAGATGCTGGCCCTGCTGCCGCGATTGCGGCGAATGGCGCGGGTGCTGGCCTGGGAGCCGGCGGACGCCGACGACCTGACGCAATTGACCGTCGAGCGCGCCTTGCTGCGCCGCGACCAGTGGCGTCCCGGTACCCGATTGGACAGCTGGATGTTCCGGATCATGCGCAACGCCTGGATCGACGAAGCCCGCACCCGACAGCGCCGTGGCCGCGTCCTGGCCCCGCCCGAGGCGGGCGCCCTCGCGGCCGATCCCAGCGCGCCGTCGCTGGAGGCGCGGCTGAAGGCCTCGGCGGTGGAGCGCGCCCTGGACGCCCTGCCCGAGGACCAGCGCATCGCGGTCGCCCTGGTGCTGATCGAAGGGCTATCCTATCAGGAGGCCGCCGACAGCCTGGAGGTGCCGATCGGCACCCTGACCAGCCGCCTGGCCCGCGGCCGCGCCACCCTGCAGACCGCGTTGATCGACCAAGGAGCCCAGCCATGACCGTTCCGGACGAAGAGGTCTTCGCCTTTGTCGACGGCGAGCTGCCTCCCGAGGACATGGCGCGGATCGAGGCGGCCATGGCGACCGACCCGCAACTGGCCCTGCGGGTCGAGACCCAGCGCGCGCTGCGCCGGCTGCTGTCGGGCGCCCATGCCGGGGTCATGCGCGAGACGCCGCCCGAGCCCCTCAGCGCCGCGGTCGTCGCCAGGCCGCCCTCCGCGCCCCGGCCGGCCGAGGTGATCGCCTTCCCCGGCGCCAAGGGCAAGACCAAGGCCAAGGACAAGGCCAAGCCGCGCGAGCCCAGGCTTCCCAGGCCGGCGGGACCGCCGGGACGGGGCGTTCCCGCCTGGATCGGCCTGGCCGCCTGCCTGGTCGCTGGCCTGGTGATCGGCCGCATGGCCGCGCCGCCGCCCGTGACCTTGAGCGGAGCGGACGATCCCGCCCCGATCGCCGCCGGCCCGCTGGCCCTGGCCCTGAACAGCCAAAACTCGGGCCAGACGGCGGGTCCGGTGCATATCAAGCTGTCGTTCAAGACCGCGTCGGGCGTCTATTGCCGGACGTTCCAGGCCTCGGGCCGCTCGCCGATCGCCGGCGTGGCCTGCCGGGACCCCGACGCCTGGCGCGTGCGGGCCGTCAGCCCGGCCAGCCCCGGCCCCGCCGGCGACTACCGCATGGCGGGTTCGGAAACCCCGGCCGCCATCCTGGCCGCGGTCGACGCGATGATCGCCGGACCGCCGCTCGACGCCGCCGGCGAGGCCAAGGCCCGGGCGGCCGGCTGGAAGCCGGCCCCCGGCGCTCGATAGGAAGGGGCCGCCCCCCGGCGGGGCCGGAGGGCGGCGGGTCCGAGCCCGCGCAGGGGGGAATGCGGGATGGGCCCGGACCGACTTGCGCCCACGGGACGGACGTCCGTCCTAGACCTTCATGTCCAGGAGGGCGCCCGTCATCTCGTCGGCGGTCTTGATGACGGAGGCGTTGGCCTTGAAATCGGTCTTGGCCGAAACCTGCTCGACGGCCTCGTGGGCCAGGTCGACCTTCTGTTCGGCCTGCCCCTGCTCTACGCCCCAGGCGGCGGTGCGCTGGGCGCTGGCGCTGAGTCGGTCGGCGGCGGCGAACATGCCGGCGGCGGCGGTGTTGAGGACCTGCACGACCATCTCCCTGGTTGCCGGGCCAATGTCGGGCGCGCCGGTTAATCGGCCTTAAGCAAAGACGGTGAAGTTACGCGGTTAACCGCCGAACCCGGGAGAGCGCCTAGACGCTGATATTGACCAGCGTCCCGGTCAGTTCGCCGGTCGCCTGGGCGAGGGCCGCGCCGGCCGAGGCCGTCATCTTGGCGTTGGTCTGCGCCACGGCCAGCTGCGTAAGGTCGACCGGCGGGGCGCTCTGCGCGGGGGTGGCCGGCCGCTGGAGGCTGACGCTGGAACGGTTGGCGGGGATCTGCACGGCGTCTTCCTTCGAGGTCGTCGCCAGCCTCGCCCCGAACCCTTAAGCGCGCTTGACCAAAGACGGTAAACGCGCCCGAGACTGGGGATAACGCGTTCTTTCGACGCCGCTTTTCCGCGAAGATTACAAATCGTTCAGGTCGCGGAATCTCGACAAGCCGCTTCGGCCTAGCCAAGGTTCGCGCTTGCGCGGGCCCGGCCCGTCCTTGGAGCCTGCCTTGATGCCGTTTTCCCGTCGCGTCGCCCTCGCCGGCGTCGCCCTGCTGTTGACGATCCAGCCCGCCCTCGCCGCGACCACCGCCAAGACCAAGCCCGCCGCGACGAAGGCCGCCGGCTTCACCCCGTCGGCCGACGCCATCAAGGCCCATATGGGCTTCCTCGCCGACGACCTGCTGGAAGGCCGCGAAGCCGGCACGCGCGGCTACGACATCGCCGCCCGGTATGTGGCCGCGCAATACGCGCTGATGCACGTGAAGCCGGCCGGCGACAACGGCTCCTACCTGCAGCAAGTGCCCCTGACCGCTTACCGGCCGGCCAACCAGGGCGGGGTGTCCTACACCGGCGCGAACGGCAAGTCGGGCGCGCTGGTGTTCGGCGAGGACTATCTGCCCTCGCCCCAGGCCCGCCAGGCCGAGACCTCGGTCACCGCCCCGCTGGTCTTCGTGGGCTACGGCGTCGTCGCCCCGGAACGCGGCCGCGACGACTATGCGGGCCTGGATGTGAAGGGCAAGATCGTCGTCGTCCTCAGCGGCGCCCCCTCCGGCCTGCAGACCGAGATCCGCGCCCACTACGGCAACGCCAACGTCAAGCGGGCCGAAGCCGCCCGGCGGGGCGCGGTCGGCGTGCTGACCCTGCCGACCACCAGCTCCGAAAAGCGCCGTCCGTTCGCGCGCGGCGTCAGTAGCTACCAGGAATGGAAGATGACCTGGAACGACGCCCAGGGCGTCCCCTATGTGCGCGGCGCCGAGGCGCCGGGCCTGGCCAGCCTGAGCCTGAAGGGCGGCGCCAGGCTGTTCGCCGGCGCCCCGACCAGCCTGGACGAGGTGCTGGCCGCGGCCGAGACGCCCGAGGGTCTGGTCAAGGGCTTCGCCCTGCCCACCAATGTCACGATCCAACTGAAGACCGAAATCGAGAAGCGCCAGAGCAGCAACGTCGTCGGGCTGATCGAAGGCTCGGACCCGACGCTGAAGGCCCAGACCATCATCCTGTCCGCCCACCTCGACCATCTGGGCATCCACGGCAAGGACGCCGACAAGATCAACAACGGCGCCCTGGACAACGCCTCGGGCGTGGCCACCCTGCTGGAGGTGGCGCGCGGCTTCAAGGAGGCCCGGACCAAGCCCAGGCGCTCGATCGTGCTGCTGGTCGTCACGGCCGAGGAGAAGGGCCTGATCGGCTCGGAATATTTCGCCAACAACCCGACCGTGCCCAAGGCCGGCATCGCCGCCGACGTCAATCTGGACATGCCGATCCTGCTGTACGACTTCCAGGACGTGATCGCCTTCGGGGCGGACCGCTCGTCGATCGGTCCGGCCGTGGCCCGCGCCGCCGGCCGCGTCGGCATCGGCCTGTCGGCCGACCCGCTGCCGGAAGAGGGCCTGTTCACCCGCTCGGACCACTATCGCTTCGTCGAGCAGGGCGTGCCGTCGGTGTTCCTGATGACCGGCTTCAAGAACGGCGGCGAGAAGGGCTTCAAGGACTTCCTGGCCACCCACTACCACAAGCCCAACGACGACCTGAACCAGCCGATCAACTACCAGGCCGGAGCCCGCTTCGCCCTGGTCAACTACGAGATCGCCCGCGAACTGGCCGACGCGCCCGCGCGCCCCAGCTGGAACAAGGGCGACTTCTTCGGGACCTTGTTCGGGAAGAAGTAGGCGGCCGCGCCAAAGCGGGGGACAGGCGCATGGGCCTGTCCCCGTCAGCCGCCATCCCGCCTTGACCCCGCGCTCGCCCGGCGCGATTTAGACGAGCCCAGCCAGCCGGAGACGGGACGCGTGATCAGTGTTGGAAACCTGCTGAGGATCGGCCTGGTCGTCCCCGCGATCATGGTGGCCGACGTCCTGGTGGCCCAGCACATGTTCCCCGGATTCAGGCCCGGCGCCCAGTTCATCAGCGAGCTGGGCGGCCCGGCCGCGCCCAATCCGGCGATCTTCAACATCGGCATGATCCTGGCCGGCCTGGCCGGGATGGCGGCCGGGGCCGGCTTCACCCAGGCCCTGGAGCACGCGGGCGGGCGCCGCCGGGTCTCGGCCTTCGCGGGGCTGTGGGTGGCGATGACCGGCCTGGGCGCGCTGTTCGCCGGCCTGTTCCACTGGCCCGACCCGATGCACCGCGCCTGCGGCGTGGGCCTGGCCATCCAGTTCGCGCCGCTGTTCACCGCCTGGGCCCTGTGGGGCAAGCCGGAGCATCGCCGGCTGGCGCGCTTCTCGCTGGGCTGGTTCTTCTTCCTGCTGCTGGTCCTGGCCCTGCTGACCGGGGTGTGGAACGTGCGCACCGGCAACGACGTCGGCTTCTGGCAGCGCGGCCACGCGGCCCTGGGCCTGCTGTGGCTGGCCATCGCCGCCTTCTGCCTGGATCGCCACTGGCGCACGCGCGCCACGCCGGCCGCGGGCGACGCAACCGCCGCCGAACCCGACTACGCCCCCGCCGCCTCGTAGGTGACGATCAGGTCGTCCGACGCCAGGGCGTCGCCCTTCAGCGCGTTGACCAGGTCGGCCAACGGCGTCTTCTCGTCGAACGGCAGCCGCTCGACCAGGGCGAAGATCTGGAAATGATAGTGGTGCACCCCGTGCCCGACCGGCGGGCGCGGGCCGAACCAGCCGATCGAGCCGCTGTCGTTGACACCCTGGGTCGCGCCGCCGATCAGGCCCAGGCTGGCCTCGTTCGGCAGCCCCTCGGGCAGGCTGGTCGCCTCGCCCGGGATGTTCCAGATCAGCCAGTGCGCGAACGGCCGCTCGCGGGGCGCGTCGGGGTCCTCGACGATGATCGCATAGGCCCCGGCTCCCTCGACCCGCGTCCAGACCAGCGGCGGCGAGAGGTTGTCGTGATAGGCGCTGTGGCGGTCGGCCAGGCGGCCGTTCTGATCGCTGGCCGGCGTGGTCAGGATCAGGCTGGTCTCGCCATAGGGCTGCACGCGCTGGATGGCGATCGACGCGCCGGAATGGGCGGGGGTCTGGGCGTGGGGCATGGCCGTCCTCCTCGGAGTCTAGAGGAGAACCCTCGGCGCCCTCGCGGGTTCACGGCCAAGGTCGCGGCATGCTGGAGACGGCCAGGATAACCGCTAAAGTAGAGTCATGCTCCGAAAGCTTGTCATCGCCGTCTGCGCCCTGTTCGTTGTCGCCGTCGCCGGTTCCGGCTGGGCCGCGTATCAGAGCAAGCAGCGCTTCGGCGCCGTCATGGCGGAATACGCCAAGGACCAGCCGTCCCACCGCTGATTGTTCCTATCGCCAGGCGTAGTTGAAGCTGAGGCTGATCCGCTGCTCCTCGGCCTGGTTGGGCGTCACCTCGTGGCGCAGCCAGCTTTCCCACATCAGGATCGTTCCGGGCGCGGGCTGGACGTAGACGAACGGCTGCAGGGTCTCGGGCGCGTCGGCCTGGCGGGTGGGCGCGGCCATCATCATCGGCAGGCGCGGATCCTCGAACTTCAGGGCCGAGGCGCCGGGCGGGATCGTCACATAGACCGTGCCGGAGATGACGCTGTGGGGGTGGATGTGGCCGCTATGCTGGCCGCCAGGGTCGAGGATGTTGATCCAGAAGCTGTCCATGACCAGCTTGCCGCCGGCCAGGTCGAAATGAAGAGCCTTGGCGAAGGCCGCGGCGTGCTTGTCGAGCTTCTTCTTCAGATCGGCGAACAGGCTGTCGCGCTGGGCCAGGTCGTCCAGCGAGGCGTAGGAGGTGTAGCCCAGATAGCCCTTGCTCTCGGCCCAGGCCTGGCCCGCCTCGTCGTCCTCGGCGACGGCGATGCAGGCGTCGTGCAGGTCGTCGATGAAAGCCTCGAAGCCCTTCTCGCCGGCGAGGCTGGCTTCATAGAGCGGCGTGACGAAGAGCGAGCGAGAGGTCATGGGTGGCGTCATACCGCCCCACGCGGTTGACGACAAACGGGGTTGGGAGGATCATCTCGGCATGGCCGATGGTGACGTCACTCTGACGATAGATGCAGCGCTCGCCATGCGCTTGAAGGCCGTCTCGGACGGCCTGGGCAAGAGCTTGGACGAATATGCTCGTCAGTTGCTCGACGCCTACACCGGCCTTGATCCCCGTAAGCATGACGAAGCCTACTGGGACGAGCTTGAACGCATCTGCGATGAAACGGAGCGCGATGGCGGCGTACCTTGGGAGGAGGTTCAGGCGCGGTTGTCAAATTTCGGGCAAAAGCGCTGATCCGTGCGGCAGATCGATGTTTCCAAGAGCGCTTGGATGGATATCGATCGGCTTGAAGACTGGCTTATCGAAAATGAAGCTCCCTATGCATGGGATCTCGGCGTCGCCCTTCGGGATGCGATGATGAGCCTGCAGGACTTTTCAGAACGGGGCCGTCACTCCGGCGGCGGCACTCTGAGAGAGTTCATCGTGCCCTTCAGAACGTGGAGTTACGTGATCACCTATCGCGTAACTGTCAGTAGCGTGATCATCGCCCGCATCCATCACGGCCTCGAAGATCGCTGAGCCGCCCAGACTCGCCTATATGTCCGCCGTGGACCAAGACATCGCCCCTTCCCCCGCCAACGCCCTGAAGGGCGCCGCCCTGATCAAGGACGAGGTCTCGCGCCTGCCCGACGCGCCCGGCGTCTACCGGATGATCGGCGAGAACGAGGAAGTCCTCTACGTCGGCAAGGCCAAGAGCCTGAAGAAGCGCGTGGTGCAGTACGCCCAGGGCCGCTTCCACACCAATCGCATCGCCCACATGGTCGACGCCACGCGGTCGATGGAGTTCGTCACCACCCGCACCGAAGCCGACGCCCTGCTGCTCGAGATCAACCTGATCAAGTCGCTGAAGCCGCGCTTCAACGTGCTGCTGCGCGACGACAAGAGCTTTCCCGAGATCATGATCCGCCGCGACCACGACGCGCCCCAGCTGCGCAAGCACCGCGGAGCCCACACGATCAAGGGCGATTATTTCGGGCCGTTCGCCAGCGCCGGGGCGGTGAACCGCACGCTGAACACCCTGCAGAAGGCCTTCCTGCTGCGGTCGTGCAGCGACAGCGTCTACGAGACCCGCTCGCGGCCGTGCATGCTGCACCAGATCAAGCGCTGCGCCGCCCCCTGCACCGGCCTGATCGGCAAGGACGACTACCAGGCCCTGGTCGACCAGGCCGAGGCTTTCTTGCGCGGCAAGTCCCGCGCGGTCATGGCCCTGATCGCCCAGCAGATGGAAGCCGCCGCCGAGGACCTGGAGTTCGAGCGCGCCGCCCGCCTGCGCGACCGGATCCGCGCCCTGGCCGCCGTGGCCCAGGAAAGCCAGATCAATCCCGAGACCGTGGAGGAGGCCGACGTCGTGGCCCTGCACGTCGAGGGCGGCCAGGCCTGCGTGCAGGTGTTCTTCTTCCGGGCCGGCCAGAACTGGGGCAACCGCGCCTATTTCCCGCGCGTGACCGGCAACGCCGAGGAGACCGACGAGGCCGCCACCGAGGAGCAGCGGATCCTGACCGCCTTCCTGGGCCAGTTCTACGACGACAAGCCGATCCCGCGCCTGATCCTGACCAATCTGGAGCCGGCCGACCGCGAACTGCTGGCCGAGGCCTTCTGCCTGAAGAGCGGCCGCAAGGTCGAGATCTCCACGCCCAAGCGCGGCGAGAAGGCGGACCTGGTCGGCCACGCCCTGACCAATGCGCGTGAGGCGTTGGGCCGGAAGATGGCCGAGGGCAGCGCCCAGACCAAGCTGCTGGCCGGGGTCTGCGAGGCGTTCGGGCTGGAGGCGCCGCCCGAACGGATCGAGGTCTACGACAACAGCCACATCCAGGGCACGAACGCCGTGGGCGGCATGATCGTGGCCGGGCCCGAGGGTTTCATGAAGGGCCAGTACCGCAAGTTCAACATCCGCTCGACCGAGCTGACGCCGGGCGACGACTACGGGATGATGAAGGAGGTGCTGCGCCGCCGCTTCGCCCGCCTGGTCAAGGAAGAGGAGGAAGGCGACAGCTCGGCCCGGCCCGACCTGGTGCTGGTCGACGGCGGCAAGGGCCAGCTGGACGCGGCGCTGGAGGTGATGGCCGACCTGGGCGTCGACGACATCGCCATCGTCGGGGTGGCCAAGGGCCCGGACCGCGACGCGGGGCTGGAGCGGTTCTTCTTGCCGGGCGCGACGCCGTTCATGCTCGAACCCAAGTCGCCGGTGCTCTACTACCTCCAGCGGCTGCGCGACGAGGCCCACCGCTTCGCGATCGGCGCCCACCGCACCCGCCGCTCGATGGACCTGAAGAAGAACCCGCTCGACGAGATCGAAGGCGTCGGTCCCGGCCGCAAGAAGGCCCTGCTGCACGCCTTCGGCTCGGCCAAGGGCGTGGCTCGGGCCGGGGTCGAGGACCTGATGAAGGTCGACGGCGTCAGCCAGCCCCTGGCCGAGCGGATCCACGCGTTCTTCCGGAAGAGCTGAGCCCCGGCCTACTCCCGCGCCGACAGCTCCAGCCAGTCGAACTCTTCCTCCAACGCCCGATAGGCGTCGTCGCCGATCTCGCCACGCTGGCGCAGGTCCGAGATGGTCGCGCGCGACACCGCCACCACCTTGCGCCGCAGGGCGTTCTCGGTGGAGGCGCGCGCGTCGGCGCCCTTCCTCGTCTGGCTCAGGGCGTCGCCGTATTCGCGGCGCAAGGCCTCGGCAGCCTGGGACTCGTCGCCTTCGAGCTCGGCCAGGGCGGCCTTCAGGGCCATGGCCCTGGCCAGTTTCAGCTCCTTGCGCACCGGGTCGTCGTCGGGCAGGCGCAGCAGGGCCATCAGCGGCCTCAGGGTCAGGCCCTGGATCACCAGCGTGCCCAGCACCACCGCGAAGGCGGCCAGCAGGATGAAGTCGCGATAGGGAAAGCCCGCGGGCAGGGCCAGGGCGGCGGCCAGGGTGACCATGCCGCGCATGCCGCACCAGGCGACCATCAGCCCGCCCCGGCTGGTGGGCGCGGCCATGCTGGAGCGGGCCACGTGCAAGCCAAACCAGTGATTCTTCAGCCGCACGGCGCTGTTGTAGGTCATCACCCAGGCCAGCCGCACGGCGATCACCGTGGCGAGGATCACTCCGGCGGCGCGCAGGTAGTCGGCGCGCTCGTGCGGCGACAGCCCTTCCAGGATCGGACGAAGCTGCAGGCCGATCAGGGTGAAGGCCAGGACGTTCAGCACCACCACCACGCTTTCCCAGACCGCGAAGGACGGAATGCGCAGCCGCGCCGACAACTGCGCGCCCGGCCGCCAGGCCACGGTCACGCCGTAGACGACGATGGTCACCACCCCCGACAGGCCCAGCCGCTCGGCCAGGATCCACACCCCGAACGTCGAGACGAACTGGACGATCACCGAACTGGGCACGTCGGTGATGCGGTGGAAGAAAATGCCGCTCACCCGCGCCAGGCCGTAGCCGACCACGACGCTACCCACCGCCACCAGGGCGAAGGTCGGCGCGGCGTGGACCAGGCTGAAGCCGCCGCCGACCGCCCCCACCGCCAGCCGGTAGATCAGCAGGGCCGAGGCGTCGTTGAGCAGGCTTTCGCCCTCCAGGATCTTCAGGATCCGGTGCGGCGGGCGGATGTCGCGCAGCACCGCCAGGGCCGCCACGGCGTCCGGCGGAGCGACGATGGCCCCCAGGGCGATGGCCGCCGGCCACGGCATGTCGGGAAACAGCCAGCGCGCCGCCACCGCCACGCCCAGGGTCGTCAGGCTGACGGCGATCAGCACCAGGGCCGACACCGGCCGCCAGTTGTCCTTCAGGTCGCGCAAGGACGAGTCGTAGGCCGCGTCCAGCAGCACCGGGGCGATGAACAGGGCCAGGATCAGCTCCGGCTCCAGCGCCAGCCGGGGCGCGCCGGGGACCAGGGCGACGGCCGCCCCGCCCAGGGCCAGCAAGGCCGGATACGGCGCGCCGATCCGCCGGGCCAGGGCCGACAGCACCACCGCGCCCAGCAGCAGGGCCAGGATCCACTCGAAGATCAGCATGCTCCAGACCTCCGCCTCGCCATCCGGCGTAGCAGAGCCGGCCATCTGTCGGCAACGGCCCGAACCCCGATTGACAACGCGGTTCGCCGAACTCACAACTTGTACGTGGGTTTTTCGCAGACACTACTTTTGATCATTGCGCCGCAGGCGCATCCGGTCAGCCCGCCAAGGCTAAAACCTGGGGAAACGCCGCCATGAACCTGTCGATGCCGCTCCGCGCGCGCGGCGCCAGCCGCGCCCTGTCCGCCGCCACGGCCACCGCCGCGTGGGACCAGTCGCCCAAGGCCGCTGACGGCCCGTGGCCGGTCCCGGCCGCCCTGCAACGCATCCACCTCCCGGCCGACCACTACATGCACCGGGGCGCGCCCACCGAATGGTGGTGGAACATTGGCGCCCTGACCTGCGGCGACCGGATCTTCGGCTTCGAGATCAATGCGGCGGTGTTTCGCGACCGGGGCTTCGGCTTCAGCCAGGTCATGCTCAGCGATGTCGCCAACCAGAAACACTACCAGCGCACCACCACCTTCCAGCCGCCCGCCGGCGTCGACTTCGACACCTGGGCGCAGGCGGACCCGACGCGCGACTGGCACGTGGGCCTGGGCCGGATCGACAACTGCCTGTCGGCCATCGACGTCGTCGACGGCGGCTCGGGCTATGACGACAAGACCACGGTGGTGGTCTCGGGCGGCGGCGGTTCGCAGGCCATCGCCTACCCCATCGTCGACAAGGGCAAGGTGGTCTCGATCCAGGTGACCAATCCGGGGCGCGGCTACACCTCGCCACCCACGGTGACCCTCGTCGGCAAGGGCAAGGGGGCCAAGGCCAGGGCGGTCCACTGCTACGTGACGATGGACGCGGCCTGGGGCGATCCGACCCGGGACATCGCCATCGTCGCCAGGCTGGACGACAAGGCCACGGGAACCCCGGCGCTGTTCGACCTGATGCTGTCGCAGGAGGGCCCGCCGTTCATCGTCTGGGGCGTCGGCGTCGCGCCGGTCAAGCCGCCGGCCAGCGGCGCGCCCCTGCAGACCAGCAACTTCTACTACTCGCTGACCAATCTGAAAGCGACGGGCACGATCACCCTGGACGGCGAGGTCCACGCGGTCAGCGGCGTCACCTGGATGGACCACGAGTACGGCTTCTTCGGCAGTTCGGCCGACCCGACCAAGTGGCTGCTGCAGGACGCCCAGCTGGACAACGGCTGGACTCTGTCCAACTTCACCGTCCTGCCCGGCGCGGTGTCGCCGCCCGCCGGCAAGCCGGTCCAGAGCTTCGTCACCCTGCGCGACCCGGAGGGCCAGATGTATGTCCACACCTCGACGATGACGCCGTCGACCCCCTGGGTCAGTCCGCACTCCAAGACCGAGTACTTCCTGCAGTACGACGTCCAGATCGGCGACTTCGCCACCCTGACCTTCAAGTCCCTGCTGCCCGACCAGGAGTTCGTGCTCGACACGGGCTCGGTCTACGAGGGCGTGGCCAGCGCGACCGGCACGTTCCAGGGCCGGGCGGTGCGCGGCACGGGCTGGATCGAGCAGGCGATCTGAGGGCGCCGGCGGGGATGGACCTCACCCCTGTTCCAGCGGCCCCTCCACCGCGAACGCCAGCCCCGCCTTGTCCCGCAGCCGCTCCACCAGCTTCCCCCGCAGGGCCGCGCCCGGCGTCCAGATCCCGCCGGTCAGGTCCGGCGTGTCGACTAGGCACAGGGCGGTCTCGGCGATCATCTTGCTGGTCGAGCCGTAGCCGGGGTCCTTGTCGCCCTTGACGCTGGCCCGGACCTGGCGGCCGTCGGCGGCGAGGGCGACGAACAGCAGGTCGTAGAAGCCGGCCTCGCGCTCGGCCCGGCTGGGTCCTTCGCCCGGCTTGGGGCCGCCCTCGGCGCCCATCGAGGCGTTGGCGGCGGCCACGGCCCTGGCGGCGGCCTCGCCCGCTTCGCCAGGGCCGGTCAGCACCATCTCGTCATAGACGAAGTCAGCGCCGTACGGCTGGCCCATCAGCCGGTTGGAGCGGTGGACGTTGCGGGTGTTGATCGCCGCCATCACGAAGGGCGCGGTCCAGGCGCCCAGGTCCTCGTCATAGGCCACGGCCGCGCCGTGCGGCTGCCTGGGGCCGGTGAAGCCGGGGGTCAGGGCGAACGGGTTCTTCAGATGCTCCAGCACCTGGGGATCGCGGGCCGCCGCCGCCAGGGTGGCCTTCAGGCTGGCCGCCGTGCCGCCCGAGAACGTGCCGCGCATGGCCCGCACCCGGCCCTTGACCCGCGCCGCTGGCCCGCCGAACCGGCGAGCGGCCTCCTGCTGCACGAACCAGACGCCCAGCTCGAACGGGATCGAATCAAAGCCGCAGGAGAACAGGATCCGCGCCCCGCTGGCCCGGGCCGCCGCCTCGTGGGCGTCGATCATCTGACGCATCCAGGCCGGCTCGCCGCACAGGTCCAGGTAGTCGGTCCCGGCCTGCGCACAGGCGGCCACCAGGTCGGAGCCGTAGAGCTGGTAGGGGCCGACGGTCGTCAAGACCGCCTTGGTCCGCTGGACCAGGGTCCGCAGCGAGGCGGGGTCGTCGGCGTCCGCGACGATCAGCGGCGTGCCGCGGGTCGCGCCGATCTCGTCACGCACGGCGGCCAGCTTGTCGACGCTGCGACCCGACATGGCCCAGCGGACCTCCGGGTGATGTTTCGCCAAGTGCTCCGCCACCAGCCGGCCGGTGAAGCCGGTCGCGCCGTGGACGACGACGTCGAAATCCGCCGACGGGTTCATGGATGCGCCTCCCCAGATCTTGTCCTTGGCGGCAGAGTGGCGCGGATAGGCGACGGAGGCAAACAACTGTTCGCCTCCAAGGACGCCGTCGGGATCGGCGGATCTGGCGCTAGGCCGGCGCCTTCGGCTTCAGGCCCAGCAGCCCCGCGAAGCTCAGCGCCGCCGCTACGGCCAGGTAAGCGCCCACCGGGACCAGCCCGCCCTTGTCGGCCAGGTACTGGGCGATCATCGGAGCCAGCCCCCCGCCCAGGATGCCGCCGAGATTGAAGGCCGCCGAGGCTCCGGTGTAGCGCACGCGGGCCGGGAACAGATCCGGCAAGAAGGCGCCCAGCGGGCCGTAGACGAAGCCCATGACCAGCAGGCCCAGGGCCAGGAACAGGCCCATCACCGCCAAGGAGCCCGCGCCCATCATCGCCGGCAGCAGGGCGCCGACCGCCACGGTCATGGCGCAGCCGGCCATCAGCACCCCGCGCGGGTTGGTCGCGTCCGACCAGTAGCCGGCGGCGACGATGCCGGCGGCCATGAACAGGATGGCCCCCAGCTGCACGCCGAGCATGGCCGTGCGGCCGTAGCCCAGGCTGGTGACGCCGTAGCCCAGGGCGAAGGCGGTCATCAGATAGTAGACGGCGAAGCAGCAGATGGTCGCCAGGGTGCCGCAGAGGGTGGCCTTCCAGTGGTCCTTCAGCAGCTCGCCCAGGGGCACGGCCGGCGGCGGCGCATGGGCGAGCGCGGCGGCGAAGGCCGGGGTCTCGGTCAGCTTCAGCCGCACCCACAGGCCCACGGCCACCAGGGCGGCGCTGCCCAGGAACGGCAGGCGCCAGCCCCAGGCCAGGAACTGGTCCGGCGTCAGGACCAGGCCCAGGATCAGGAACAGGCCGTTGGCGGCGATGAAGCCGACCGGCGCGCCCAGTTGCGGGAACATGCCGAACCGGGCGCGCCAGCCGGGCGGAGCGTTCTCGACCGCCAGCAGGGCCGCCCCGCCCCACTCGCCGCCCAGGCCGAAGCCCTGGCCGAACCGCAGCAGGCACAGCAGGGCCGGGGCCAGCCAGCCGGCCATGGCGTAGGTGGGCAGGAAGGCGATGGCCAGGGTCGAGCCGCCCATCAGCATCAGCGACGCCACCAGGGTGGACTTGCGCCCGACCCGGTCGCCGAAGTGGCCGAACGCCACCGCGCCCAGCGGCCGGGCCAGGAAGGCCACGCCCAGGCTGGCGTAGGCAGCCAGCAGCTGGGCCGAGGCCGACTTGGCCGGGAAGAACAGCGGCCCGAACACCAGGGAGGCGGCGGTGGCGTAGATGTAGAAGTCGTAGAACTCCACCGCCGTGCCCACCAGGCTGGCGGTCAGCACCCGGCGGTGGGATTGGGTCGCGGTTGGTTCGGTGATGACGGCCATGACGCTCTCGGGAAACTGCGCCATGGCTAGGCGAGCGAAGCGCGCGACGTCAACCGAGAACGAGCAAAAATTGCCGCTTTCGACGGGGCTTAACACCCTGAACGACAAGGCTGAACCCGAAGATCGCAATATTGACAGCATGGATTTGCGAAGATCGAGCCCATGACCCGCGACGCCGCCGGGGACCTTTCTAGGGTTGAGACTTCCTGCTATCGACACGGCAGGGGGAGTTTATGTTCACGACCTTTCGCCACAGGATTGCGCTCCTGGCCCTGGCGCTGGCCATAGTGCTGCCAGCCGCGCTGACACCTTCAGTCGCCCCGGCGCAATCGAGTCGGCCCAGCGCCTTCGACACCCAGTTGGCGCCACAGGCGCCGCTCGACATTCCCCATTCATCCCCGCCGGCCTCGGCGTTCTTTCCCGAACGCGCCCAACGCATGGAGACCAGCGGCCAGGCGATCGTCGACTGCGCCGCCGATGCCTCCAGCGCGTTGACCGACTGCCAGCTGGTGTCGGAAACCCCGGCCGGCTGGGGCTTCGGCGCGGCGGCGATCAAGGCGGCTCACGCCGGCGCGATCCGCCAAGCCGCCACGACAGACGGCCGCACCCTGGTCTCCATCATGTTCGACGCCCGGAGCGACACGGTGGACGGCAGCGCACCAGGCAAGCGCGTTCCGCCCCTGCGCGCCGCCGGCCCACCTGTGGTGGCGCAGGCCGCCGGACCGGGCCAGCCCGTCGTCGCCTTCCCGATCGCCTTCAATCGCACCGGCGTACTGAGCGCCGACGCGACCGGCTACAGTATCTGGGTAAAGGGCGTGCTCGCGCCGGCCGGTAGTCCAGGTTTCTACGCCGGAACCTTTCGATGGGAGCTGGCGAAGACGACCGGAGACGTCTGGTGCTTCCCGTCCCCATCCTCGAAGGCCTCGGCTAAGGCCCTTTGCCTGATGCCGGTTGGGAAGCTGGCGATCATCCTGCCCGACATCAATCCATACGTGATCACCACCTTCGCCTCATCCAGCGGGACGTTCAATTTCGCCAATGCGCCGACGATCGAGGAAAAGACCGTCGCCATTCCGGGCGACCTACAGATGGAGTACCGCTTCCGTCGCTGGCGCGATGGCTTGGCTGAGGTTGAGCAACGGGCGGGCGGCCGCCGCGTGACCGTGATAACGCTAAGGCGGGAGGCGAGCGGCCGCGCCCGACTCAACACCTTGGCGGGCGACTATTGGCTCAGCCCGGCTTCAGACGATCCGACTCGCGCCGAAGTGAGCGTCGCGGCCCCATAGCCCTTCATCGCTTTCATGCGTTAGAACGCCGCCATGAAAGCCTTGCCCAACATCCTGACCTCCGCGCGCCTGGTCATCGCGCTGTTCATGTTCGTGGCCCTGGCCGCGGCGGCCGGCGGCGTGCCGTGGCTGAGCGACCAGCTGACTGTCGACCAGCAGATGTCGCTGCAGCGCTGGGCGTTCTGGGCCTTCGTGGTGGCGGCCGTGACCGACTTCTTCGACGGCTGGCTGGCCCGCAAGCTGGACGCGGTCAGCATCTGGGGCGCGATCCTGGACCCGATCGGCGACAAGATCCTGGTCTGCGGCGCCCTGCTGGGCCTGATGGCCCTGGGCCCCAATCCGCTGGTGATCCTGCCGGCCGGCCTGATCCTGTTCCGGGAGTTCGCCGTCAGCGCCCTGCGTGAAGTGGGCGCGGGCCAGGGCGTGAAACTGCCCGTCACCCTGCTGGCCAAGTGGAAGACCACCCTTCAGCTGGTGGCGATCGGGGCCGAGATGGTCCTGGCGTCCTGGTCGGCCTTCCACCTGCCGACCGGCCCGTCGGTGGTGACCCCGGCCACCTATGTGATCCACGGCCTGCTGTGGCTGGCCGCCGCGGTGACCCTGATCACCGGCGCGCAATACTGGGAAGCGGCGCGGAAGGCGCTGGTCTGAACCCTGCACTCGTCTCGGCGCGAGGGATCCGGGACAACCTTCCCGCCAGGGCGGGCGCCCTACTCCGCCGCCAGCAACAGCGGCGGCGGTTCGTCATCCTCGATGATGTCGGGCTCGAAGGTGTCGGGATCGCGCAGCAGCCATCCGGCGGCGGGCGCGTCGTGGCCCGCGCGGGTCCGTTCCGCCCGCATCATCAGGGCCAGCCAGCCGGCCCCTGCCGTCAGAAACACCATGATCGCCTCCGAAGCGCTCCGCTGTTGTTGAGAATGACTATCAACAGCAGCGGAGGCAAGGCGTCTTTATGGAGTCAGCGGCTTCAGGCCGCTTCGACGGCGGCGGCCCGGCGCTTGGCGGCCGTCGCGCCGCGCTTCTTGGTCGCCGCTTCCAGGGTGACCTGGCGGCGCTTGGAGGCTTCCAGTTCGAGCACGGGCAGGACTTCCCCCGCGGCCAGGCGCTGGGCGGGCGTACCCACGATATCCAGGCGACGGGCGTTGGCCAGGAGCGTGACCAGCTCCTGGTCGTTCAGCAGAGGAATCCGCTCGATCAGGGTCATGGTGCACTCCTCAAATATCAAAAACTCTCGCAGTAGCGCGAGAGAATTAGCTTAACGTTCAAGGCGGCGCTTGGGGTCCAAAACTATTTGCGCTTCAAGTCGATTCACGAATTCACTTGCCGGGAGCCTCCATGCGGGTCATGGTGGATTATCGAATTCGCTGACGTTCGGCCTGCTTTTCCATGCTCTCTTTCGCGAGAGCGCCGGACGCGCCCACCGACCCCCAACGAAATTTGATCGTCGCGCGGAACGATTCCGCCGACGAATATTGACTGCAAGGACTACCACTATGGCTACCGGCACCGTGAAATGGTTCAACGGCACCAAGGGCTTCGGCTTCATTCAACCGGACGACGGCGGCGCCGACGTCTTCGTGCACATCTCGGCCGTTGAACGCGCCGGTCTGCGCGGCCTGGATGAAGGTCAGAAGATCACCTACGAACTCGAGCGCGACAACCGCTCGGGCAAGATGTCGGCGGGCCAACTGCAGGCTTAATCGCCTCACGCTCACGAGATTTGGAATGGGCCGGCGCTTGCGCCGGCCCATTTTTCTTGCGCGCTCCTCCCGAGCGCGTAACAGGGTTCGGAGGTTTCGGCAGCGAGCCACAGCCCATGCGTCCAGCCCGCCTCTTCGCCCTCGTCCTGGTCGCCCTGGGCCTCTGCGGCTGCGGGTCGCTGTCGCGCCCCGCCTTCCAGGCCAGCGACCTGGCGGGGCCGCCGCCCAAGGGCCTGGCCGACATCCGCTTCAACGCCAGCGACAAGGACGCCGCCGTCCGGTTCGGCGACCCGGCCCGCAAGCGCGCCCTGGCCCAGCGCACCTTCGACGTCCTGGCCTTGTCGGGCGGCGGCTCGAACGGGGCCTACGGCGCCGGGGTGCTGGTCGGCTGGACCAAGCGCGGCGAGCGGCCCGAGTTCGACATCGTCACCGGCGTCTCGACCGGCGCCCTGACCGCCCCGTTCGCCTTCCTGGGCTCCAGCTGGGACGATCGCCTGACCCAGGCCTACACCGGCAAGGAAGCCGGCCGGATCCTCAAGCCGCGCGGCCTGGGCGTGCTGTTCCATCCCAGCTTCTACAGCAGCGCGGCCCTGCGCCGGCTGGTCGATGTCTATGTCACCGACGACATGCTGCAGGCCATCGTCGCCGAGCACAGGCGCGGCCGCCGCCTGCTGATCGCCACCACCAACCTCGACACCGAGCAGACGGTGATCTGGGACATGGGCGCGATCGCCAGCCGCGGCGACGAGGCCTCCAAGGAGCTGTTCAAGCGGGTGCTGGTCGCCTCGACCAGTATTCCCGGCGTCTTCCCGCCCACCCTGATCGAGATCGAAGGCAAGGGCCGCGAGCTGTCGGAGATGCATGTCGACGGCGGGGTCACCATCCCGTTCTTCGTGGCGCCCGAGTCGCTGCTTCTGTGGACCGCCGCCAGGAATTCGGCGCGGCCAGGACGGCTTTTCGTGATCGTCAACGGCAAGGTCGATGGCAGTTTCGGCTTCACCAAGGGCGGGGCCCTGTCGATCGTCGGTCGCTCGTGGGACGCCATGAGCAAGGCCCTGATGCGCACGCACCTGGCGGCCAGCTACGGCTTCGCGCGGCGCAACGGCGGCCAGCTGTTCTACAGCGCCATCCCCGACAGCGCCGACGCCGACACCTCGGGCCTGGATTTCGACGCCAAGAATCGCGAGACACTGTTCCGGCTGGGCCGCGAACGGGCCGAGGCCGGCTGGGCCTGGGCCTTGCCCGACGATCCCAACGGACCGCCGAACACCATGCAGGACGTGCCGCCCGTCGTGCCCGCGCCGCCGGTGATCAGCGGTCGGTAACCACGAGCAGGAACGGGCGCATGCGCCTGTCCCCAGGCGGGGCGCGACTCCAGGGTTGCGCCAGACCGACTCCCTCTCTAAACGGGCGGCTTAACCTGCAAGATGGTCGGCAGCGGGCGCGCGGATGTGCGCGACCGTGTCTCTGCGCGCGAGTTTTCCATGCCCAAAAGAACAGACATCTCCTCGATCCTGATCATCGGCGCCGGTCCGATCGTCATCGGCCAGGCGTGCGAGTTCGACTATTCGGGCGTGCAGGCGTGCAAGGCTTTGCGCGCCGAGGGCTACCGGATCATCCTGGTCAATTCGAACCCGGCCACGATCATGACCGATCCGGACGTGGCCGACGCGACCTATATCGAGCCGATCACCCCCGACATGGTCGCCAAGATCATCGCCAAGGAACGGCCCGACGCCCTGCTGCCGACCATGGGCGGCCAGACGGCGCTGAACACCGCCCTGGCCCTCGAGGCCAATGGCACGCTGGCCAAGTACGGCGTCGAGATGATCGGCGCCAAGGCCGAGGTGATCGACAAGGCCGAGGACCGCCAGAAGTTCCGCGACGCCATGGACAAGCTGGGCCTGGAAAGCCCGCGCTCCAAGGCCGCGCACACGATGGAAGAGGCCCGCGAAGGCCTGGAGTTCGTCGGCCTGCCAGCGATCATCCGCCCGTCCTTCACCCTGGCCGGCACCGGCGGCGGCATCGCCTACAATGTCGAGGAATTCGAGGAGATCGTCGCCCGGGGCCTGGACCTCTCGCCGACCACCGAGGTGCTGATCGAAGAGAGTGTCCTGGGCTGGAAGGAATACGAGATGGAGGTCGTCCGCGACACGGCGGACAACTGCATCATCGTCTGCTCGATCGAGAACATCGACCCGATGGGCGTGCACACCGGCGACTCGATCACGGTCGCCCCGGCCCTGACCCTGACCGACAAGGAATACCAGTGGATGCGCGCGGCCTCGATCGCCGTGCTGCGCGAGATCGGCGTCGAGACCGGCGGCTCGAACGTCCAGTTCGCGGTGAACCCGGCCGACGGCCGCATGGTCGTGATCGAGATGAACCCGCGGGTGTCGCGCTCGTCGGCCCTGGCCTCCAAGGCCACCGGCTTCCCGATCGCCAAGGTCGCCGCCCGCCTGGCCGTCGGCTACACCCTGGACGAGCTGAAGAACGACATCACCGGCGGCGCGACCCCGGCCTCGTTCGAGCCCAGCATCGACTACGTGGTCACCAAGATCCCGCGCTTCGCCTTCGAGAAGTATCCGGGCAGCGAGCCCCTGCTGACCACCGCCATGAAGTCGGTCGGCGAGGTGATGGCCATCGGCCGCACCTTCAAGGAAAGCGTCCAGAAGGCCCTGCGCGGCCTGGAGACGGGCCTCGCCGGCTTTGACGAGATCGAGATCGCCGGCGCCGACGATCCCGACACCGGCAAGGCCGCGGTCATCCGGGCCCTGGGCACGCCCACGCCCGACCGCCTGCGCGTCATCGCCCAGGCCTTCCGTCACGGCCTGACCGTGGACGAGGTCAACGCCGCCTGCTCCTACGAACCCTGGTTCCTGCGCCAGATCGCCGAACTGGTTCGCCAGGAGGGCTGGGTCCGGGCCGGCGGCCTGCCGACGGATGCCCAGGGCTTCCGCGCCCTGAAGGCCCAGGGCTTCTCCGACGCCCGCCTCGCCAAGCTGACCGGCGGGACCGAGAAGGCCGTCCGCAAGGCGCGCCAAGACCTGGACGTCCGCCCGGTGTTCAAGCGCATCGACAGTTGCGCCGGCGAGTTCGCGGCCACCACGCCCTACATGTATTCGACCTACGAGACCGGCGCCCTGGGCCAGGTCCCCGAGTGCGAGAGCCTGCCCAGCGACCGCAAGAAGGCGGTGATCCTGGGTGGCGGTCCCAACCGCATCGGCCAGGGCATCGAGTTCGACTACTGCTGCTGCCACGCGGCCTTCGCCCTCGACCAGATCGGCGTCGAGTCGATCATGGTCAACTGCAACCCCGAGACCGTCTCGACCGACTACGACACCTCCGACCGCCTGTACTTCGAGCCGCTGACGGCCGAGGACGTGCTGGAGCTGCTGCATGTCGAGATGAGCAAGGGCGAACTGGCCGGCGTCATCGTCCAGTTCGGCGGCCAGACGCCGCTGAAGCTGGCCCACGCCCTGGAGGAAGCCGGCGTCCCGATCCTGGGCACCAGCCCCGACGCCATCGACCTGGCCGAGGACCGCGAGCGCTTCCAGCAGCTGCTGAACGGCCTGGACATCGCCCAGCCCGAGAACGCCATCGCCCGCACCTGGGACGAGGCCCGGGCCGAAGGCGACAAGATCGGCTTCCCGTTCGTGATGCGCCCGTCCTACGTGCTGGGCGGCCGGGGCATGGAGATCATCCGCGACCACGAGCACCTGGAACGCTACATCACCAACACCGGCGAGATCTCGTTCGAGCACCCGATCCTGCTGGACCACTATCTGAGCCGGGCCACCGAGGTGGACGTGGACGCCCTGTGCGACGGGACCGACGTGTTCGTGGCCGGCGTGCTGGAGCACATCGAGGAAGCCGGCGTCCACTCGGGCGACAGCGCCTGCTCGATGCCGCCCTTCTCGCTGTCGGCCGCCACGGTCGAGGAGCTGAAGCGCCAGACCGTGAAGATGGCCCTGGCCCTGAACGTCCGTGGCCTGATGAACGTGCAGTTCGCCATCGAGGAACCGCACGGCGAAAACCCGCGCATCTACGTGCTGGAAGTGAACCCCCGCGCCTCGCGCACCGTGCCGTTCGTGGCCAAGACCATCGGCCAGCCCGTCGCCGCGATCGCCGCCAAGGTCATGGCCGGCGAGACCCTGAAGAGCTTCGGCCTGAAGGACGTCCCCTACGACCACATCGCGGTCAAGGAAGCGGTGTTCCCGTTCGCCCGCTTCGCCGGGGTCGACACCATCCTGGGCCCGGAAATGCGCTCGACCGGCGAGGTCATGGGCCTGGACTGGATCCGCGAGGGCGAGCAGGGCCTGGCCCCGGCCTTCGCCCGCGCCTTCGCCAAGAGCCAGCTGGGCGGCGGCGTCAGCCTGCCAACCTCGGGCACGGCCTTCGTCTCGGTCAAGGAAAGCGACCGCCCCTGGATCGTCGAGCCGGTGAAGCTGCTGCAGGCGGCGGGCTTCAAGGTGATCTCCACCGTCGGCACCCGGGGCTACCTGGCCGAGCAGGGGATCGAGGTCGAGCTGGTCAAGAAGGTGCTGGAAGGCCGCCCGCACATCGTCGACGTGATGAAGAACGGCGGCGTGCAACTGGTGTTCAACACCACCGAGGGCAAGCAGGCCCTGGAGGACAGCTTCGAGATCCGCCGCACGGCGCTGATGATGAAGGTTCCCTACTACACCACCTCGGCCGGCGCCCTGGCCGCGGCCCAGGCGATTTCCTCGGCCCCCGCCGAGGCGCTCGAGGTGCGGCCGCTGCAGAGCTACCAGTAGGGCTCTTTCCTTCTCCCCTTGCGGGAGAAGACGGCCCGCGGGGCGGGGCGGATGAGCAACTGTGTTTATCGTGCGTACTGCGGATCCCAGGCTTGGCCTGAGCGCAGCAGGGCGACGATGATGCC
>NZ_JBWKPX010000047.1:0-24491 GCF_059418465.1 Caulobacter sp. GW821-FHT09A05 | reverse complement strand
CTCCCCCAACGGGGGAGCATCTGAACAGCGTAGATCCTCCCCCTCTGGGGGAGGTGGCCCGAAGGGCCGGAGGGGGCAAGCCGTCACCGCGGGGCGTTTGACTTCCGTAGCGAAAGAAGACGAACCTTCGCGTGCGAAACAACCGAAAGCGCCCAGCGTGACGTCCTACACCGACCTGATCGCCGCCATGGCCCCGACCGACGCCGGCTTCACCGCCCAGGTCACCGACGACTGGCGCCAGGGCCGCACCACCTATGGCGGGCTGTCGGCGGCGCTGTGCCTGGAGGCGGCGCTGAAGGCGGTTCCCGACGCTCCGCCGCTGCGCTCGGGCCAGTTCGCCTTCGTCGGACCGGCGGCCGGCGTGCTCGATATCCGCGCCGAGGTCCTGCGCCGCGGCAAGTCGACCCTGTTCATGGGCGTCGACCTGGTCGGCGAGCAGGGCCCGGCCACCCGGGCGATCCTGACCTTCGGGGCGGCGCGCGAGTCGCGGCTGGACCACCTCGACCTGCCCGCCCCGGCCACGGTCGCCCCGGAGGTCGCGCCCGACTTCTTCCCCGAGGGAGGGGGTCCCAACTTCACCCGACAGTTCGAGTTCAAGACCGCCGGCGGCACGCCGATCGGCGCGGCCGGCCCGCCCGACTTCCTGGTCTGGATCCGCCACAGGGACCCGGCCGCCCGCTCCCTGGCCGCCCTGGTCGCCCTGGCCGACGCCCTGCCCCCGGCCGCGATCACCCTGTTCCCCGAGCGCGCCCCGATCTCGACCATGACCTGGTCGCTGGACGTGCTGGTCGCGCCACGCGTCGACGACGACGGCTGGCGCCTGATGAAGAGCCGGGCCGACACCGCCCTCGACGGCTACAGCGCCCAGGACATGACCGTCTGGGACCGGGCCGGAGCGCCCTTGATCGTTGCGCGCCAGAACGTGGCGGTGTTCATCTGAGTCTCCACCACCTCCCATCATCCCGGCGAAAGCCGGGATGATGGGAGTTGAGGGAAATTGAGGGGGATGACGAATGATCCGAATGGCCTTGCTGATCAGTGGCGTGGCGGCTGTGACCTGTCTGAGCGTGTCGCAGCCGGTCTTGGCTGCTCAGGCCAAGACGAAAGCAAAAGCGAAGTCCGATGACAGCAGGCCCACACAGATCGTAATCACCGCCACGCGACGGGACGGACCAGATCCCGTCAGCAACATCCTACTCCACGACAAGTTCTTGGCGGAAACCGGCACGTCCCTCAGCCTGAAACTGATCGAGACATTCAACCCCAAACTCCACGCCGTCATCGCCCTGAACCCCCACGCCCTGGCCGACGCCCGGGCCCTGGACGCCGAGCGCAAGGCCGGCAAGGTCCGGGGGCCGCTGCACGGCGTGCCGATCCTGCTGAAGGACAATATCGAGAGCGCCGACGACACCGCCACCACCGCCGGCTCCCTGGCCCTGAAGGACAACGTCACGGGCCGCGACGCCCCGCTGGTCCGGCGGCTGACCGACGCCGGCATGGTGATCCTGGGCAAGGCCAACCTGTCGGAATGGGCCAATATCCGCTCCAGCCACTCGACCAGCGGCTGGAGCGCGGTGGGGGGCACGGTGCGCAACCCCTATGTGCTGGACCGCAGCGCCTGCGGCTCGTCCAGCGGCTCGGGGGCGGCGGTGGCGGCGGGCCTGGCCCCGGCGGCGATCGGCACCGAGACCGACGGCTCGATCACCTGCCCCGCGGCGATCAACGGCCTGGTCGGCCTCAAGCCCACGGTGGGCCTGGTGTCGCGCACCCACATCGTGCCGATCAGCCACAGCCAGGACACCGCCGGGCCGATGACCCGCACGGTCACCGACGCCGCCCTGGTGCTGACCGCCATCGCCGGCTCCGATCCGGCCGACCCGGCGACCCGGGAGGCCGACGCCCGCAAGACCGACTACGCCAAGGGCCTCGACAAGCACGCCCTGAAGGGCGTCACCCTGGCCGTCGCCCGCTTCTACACCGGCTATTCGCCCGGCACGGACGCGGTGTTCGAGCAGGCGCTGAAGGACCTCAAGACCCAGGGCGCGACCCTGGTCGACGTCAAGGACTTCGACGAGGGCCCGATCGGCAAGGCCGAGGGCGTGGTGCTCTATACCGAGCTGAAGGTCGACCTGAACGCCTACCTGGCCTCGACCGACCCGGCCAAGGTCAAGACCCGCACGCTGGCCGACCTGATCGCCTTCAACAAGGCCACCCCGAAGGAGCTGGAATGGTTCGGCCAGGAAAGCTTCGAGAAGGCGGAAGCGACCAAGGGCTATGACGATCCGGAGTACATCAAGGCCGTGGCCGACGGGAAACGCCTGGCCGGGCCCGAGGGCATCGACAAGATCCTGAAGGACACGGGCGCGGTCGCCCTCGTCGCCCCGACCACCGGGCCGGCCTGGACCATCGACCCGCTGAACGGCGACCACTACGGCGGTTCCTCCACCACCCTGCCCGCCGTGGCGGGCTATCCGCACCTGACCGTGCCGATGGGCCAGGTCGGTGGCCTGCCGGTGGGCTTGAGCTTCATCGGCCCGGCCTGGAGCGAGGCGCGGCTGCTGAACCTGGGCTACGCCTACGAGCAAGCCACCCACCGGCGGATCGAACCGAAGTTCCTGCCGACGGTGGCGCCATAGACACGGAGCCCGCGAAACGACGATCAGCCCATGGCAAACTCTGGCGCAACCGTTTTACAGGTGTAATCATTCCTCGTCATCGGGAGAGGAACAAGATCATGGTCACACGCCTCCTTCGCACCGCCGGGGTCAGCCTGCTGGCCCTGGCCATCGCCGCCCCGGCCGCCACGCCAGGCCTCGCCGCCACGCCCCAGGACGGGCCGGTCACGCCCGAAGCCTGCGCCGCCCTGGGTTTTGTCGCCCCGGCCCAGGAGCAGCTCACGGTGTCCGCCAAGCGGCGCGCCCAGACCAGCGGCGTCCAGCCCCGCCCGGCCTTCGCGCCGCCGGCCAACACGACGGCGCCGCCACCGTTGCCGATCCCGCCGGTGCGCGAAGCCTTCGGTCCGCCGCCTCCACCGCCACCTCCGCCAGCCGCACCCAACATGGCCTATCGGGCGCGGCCGCCGGTGATCTCCGGCGTCCCTTCGGTCCCCAGCGACCGCGACACCGAGCGCTACCCGAACGCCGCCGCCAATCCGGTCAAGCGCGTGGCGGAAGAGCCGGTCTCGACCTTCTCGATCGACGTCGACACCGCCGCCTACGCCAATGTCCGCCGCTTCCTGAACGAGGGCGCCGCCCCGCCGCGCGACGCCGTGCGGGTCGAGGAGCTGGTCAACTATTTCGACTACGGCTACGCCCGCCCCACCGCCCAGGAACCGCCGTTCAAGCCGACGGTCGCCGTGGTCCCCTCCCCCTGGTCCAGGGACCGCCAGCTGCTGCACATCGGCGTCCAGGGCTACGCCGCGCCGCGCGCCGGCCAGCCGCCGCTGAACCTGGTCTTCCTGGTCGACACCTCCGGCTCGATGTCGGGTCCCGACCGCCTGCCCCTGGCCCAGAAGGCGCTGAACGTCCTGATCGACCAGTTGCGGCCGCAGGACCGGGTGGCGATCGTGGCCTATGCCGGTTCGGCCGGGGCGGTGCTGTCGCCCACCGACGGGCGCTCCAAGCTGAAGATGCGCTGCGCCCTGACGGCGCTGCATTCCGGCGGCTCGACGGCCGGCGGCCAGGGGCTGAAGCTGGCCTACGACCTGGCCCGGCAGAACTTCGACCCCAAGGCGGTCAACCGGGTGATCCTGATGACCGACGGCGACTTCAACGTCGGCATCGCCGAGCCGGCGCGCCTGAAGGACTTCGTGTCCGACCAGCGCAAGAGCGGCGTCTACCTGTCGGTCTACGGCTTTGGCCGCGGCAACTACAACGACACGATGATGCAGGCCCTGGCCCAGAACGGCAACGGGACGGCCGCCTATGTCGACAGCCTGCAGGAGGCCCGCAAGCTGCTGCGCGACGACTTCGACAGCGCCCTGTTCCCCATCGCCGACGACGTGAAGATCCAGGTCGAGTTCAACCCGGCCAGGGTCAGCGAGTACCGGCTGATCGGCTACGAGACCCGGCTGCTCAATCGCGAGGACTTCAACAACGACCAGGTCGACGCCGGCGAGGTGGGTTCGGGCGCGGCGGTGACGGCGATCTACGAGATCACCCCGGCCGGGGCGCGGCCGTCGTCCGATCCGCTGCGCTATGGCGCCAAGCCGGCGCCGACGACCGGCGGGAGCGAGCTGGCCTTCCTGAAGATCCGCTACAAGCCGCCCGGCGGTTCGTCCTCGAAACTGATCGAGCGCCCGATCGGGGCCGGGGACGTGCGCGCCAGCCTGGCCGCCGCGCCGGAATCCACCCGCTTCGCCGTGGCCGTGGCGGCCTATGGCCAGAAGCTGCGCGGCGATCCATGGGTCGCTTCGGACTTCGACTGGGGCGCGGTCACCAACCTGGCCCAGGGCGCGCGGGGCCAGGACCCCTACGGCCTGCGCGCCGAGTTCGTGCAGCTGACCCGAGCGGCCAAGGATGTGAAGGGGAGCTAGGTGATCAGCCCCAGGAACGCCAGGCGGTCGCGCTGCTCGCGCGTTCCCGGGGTGAAGTACTTCTCCGACCAGGCGTCGGTGTCCTTCAGAGCGAAGACCTGGTGGGCCGCCAGCTTGGCGTCCTTGCGGGAGCGGAACCAGTAGTGCTCGAACATCCGCATGAAGTCGGCGACATAGACGTCCGCCACCGCCGTGTCGCCCCGGAAGACCAGCACGTTGGAATCGTTGTTCACGGTCGAGTTGGTCGAGAAGTTGGCCGAGCCGGTGACCAGCACCGGATCGGGGCCGAACGGGTCGGCCAGGATCATCTTGGAGTGGATGTGGATGCCGGCGTGGTGGAAGCCCTCGTCGACCATCAGGCGGTCGCGGTCGAGCTTGCGCTTCTGGAACTCGGCCAGCTTGATGCCCTCGAACGGCTTGGCCACCGCGGCCATGTTGCCCGGATCGGCGTTGAGACGGTCGATATTGCCCGCCTCGCCGTAGGACCCCTCCTTGTCCGCCAGCATGAAGCGCATCGCGCCGTCGCTCGGCGAATCGAGCACGCCGCGGATCCGCTCGTGCAGGGCGAAGGGCGCGCTGACCATCAGCACCTTGGCCGTCCTGCAGATGTCGGCATAGAGGTCGATCATCCCGAACCCGTTCTGCGGCGAGAACAGCGGCGTCACGCCGTGCGCCAGCGCCGTGCGCTTGGGCGTCGGCAAGGGGGTGATGACGTCGTTGCGGGCCTGGGTCTCGTTGATCGTCAGGTCCTCGGTCAGCACCTGGAAGCCGGCTTCGTAGCGCTCGGCCACCGCCGGGTCGTAGATCGCGTGCCCGACGTTCAACTGGCCGTAGAAGCCGCCCTCGGTCCAGTTCGTCCCGCCGGTCCAGACCGCGACCGGCCGGGCTACGTCGTCCGCGCCCTTGCGCAGCAGCACCAGATACTTGTTGTGCATGATCGCCGAGCCCGTGGCCCGCGGGGTCGTCTTGAAGGTCACGCCCAGGTCGGCGATGGCGTGGCGGTTCTCCTCCGCGGTCTTGCCGCCCTTCCGGGCGTGATAGACGATGTGCACGTCGACCCCACGCTTGTGGGCCTGGATCAGCGCCCGGATCGGGGTGGGCTTCTCGAACTCGTAGATGCAGCCGTGCAGGACATAGTCGGGGCCGTCCGCCTTGGCGATGAAGGCGACCAGTCCTTCCTCCAGCCCGCGCGACAGCCAGGTCAGAGCTTCGGGAATGTCGTCGGGATCGTTGTCGCCGAACTTGCGGACATAGGCCTGGCTGGCGGCGGCGCCGCGGTTGAAGAAGATGGAGGTCGCCTCGTTGCGGCAGTCCTCGGTGCGCAGCTCCAGGCTGACGCCGCCGGGGATGGCGCCGAAGCCACCGGGCCGCTCGGCCAGTACGCCCTGGGCCAGAATCTCGGCCGGCGTCCCGTAGCGGGCCACCACGCGGTAGCGGTAGAGCCGCCCCGGCTCGGTCGTGTAGTCGCCCCAGCGGAACTTCTGCAATGGCGCGCGGGCGGTGGTGACGAACTCCGGATTGGGATCGCTCATGAACCGCAGCGAATTAGGCAGCCACCGGCGGTCGCCGGTCTCGACGTCGGTGCGCTCGATCGAGAAGCCCAGGCAACCCGCGCGGCGTGCGTCGGCCAGATCGAAGGCCAGCAACGCCGCATGCGTCCCGGCGATCACCCGCACCGTCAGACCATCCTTCGAAGCCCTCGCACGCATCGCCGCCCTCCCGCCGCTCTAAGCGGGAGAATGAACGAGCCGCACCTTAAAGGCGAGTCATGTTCGGCGAACCAGGATCACCGTCCGGTCGGCATGTCCTTGAACGCCACGTCCTTGTCGACCCGCACGTCGCCGGGCAGGCCCAGGACCCGTTCGGCGATGATGTTCTTGAGGATCTCGTCGGTGCCGCCGGCGATCCGCAGGCCCGGAGCCCACATCAGGCTCTGCTGGAACGCCGCCTCCATCGGCGCCAAGGCCGGGTCGGTCAGGATCCCGTATTCGCCCTGGGCCTCGACCGCAGCGTTGGCCAGGTCCTGCAACTGGTTGGCCGAGATGATCTTGCCGATCGAGCTTTCCGGCCCCGGGGTCTGGCCGCGCGACAGGGCCGTCATGGTCCGGAAGCGCGTGAACTTCAGCCCCTGGGAGTTGACGTACCAGTCGGCCAACTTCTCGCGGAAGGCCTGGTCCTTCAGGGCCGGGCCATTGATCCCCGACAGGCCGCGGGCCAGTTCCATGACCTGGCGATAGTCGGGTCCGGCCGAGCCGCCGACCGCCAGGCGCTCGTTCATCAGGGTGACGAGGGCCACCTTCCAGCCGTCGCCCACCGCGCCCAGCCGCTGGCTGTCCTTGACGCGCAGGTCGGTGAAATAGACCTCGTTGAACTCGCGTCCGCCCGACATCTGATGGATCGGCCGGCATTCGACCGCCGGATCGCGCATGTCGATCCAGAACATGGTCAGGCCCTTGTGCTTGGGAACGTCCGGATCGGTGCGGACCAGGACGATCCCGTAGTCGCAATAGTGGGCGCCGGTGGTCCAGACCTTCTGGCCGTTGATCACCCAGTCGTCCCCGTCCCGAAGCGCGCGGGTGCGCAGGGCCGCCACGTCGGACCCGCCCGCCGGCTCCGAGAACAGCTGGCACCAGATCTCCTCGCCCTTCACGGCGGGCGAGACGAAGCGCTGCTTGGTGGCGTCGTCGGCGAAGGCCATCACCGTGGGCACGCACATGCCCAGGCCGATGGTGAAATAGCCGTAGGAGACGCCCGCCTTGGCCTCTTCCTGGCTGAAGATCACCGACTGGATGGGCGTGCCGCCGCCCCCGCCCACGGCCGCGGGCCAGGTGATGCAGGCGTAGCCGGCGGCGGCCTTGCGGGCCTGCCAGGCCTTGGCCGCGGCCATGTGCTCGGGCGTCGTCGGCTTGGGATCGCCATGCTCGGCGCGATGGGCGGCGGCGTTCTCGACCAGCCAGGCGCGGGCGGTCTGGCGATAGGCGGCTTCCTCGGGGGAGTCGTTGAAATCCATGATCCTGGTCCCTTAAGCCGCGTTCTTCTTCTCGAGCTCGCTCACCAGCCGCTCCTTCCAGAGCTTGGGCGGACCGGCCACCAGGCTCAGCTGCCGCGACCGCCGATAGTAGAGGTGGCAGTCGACGTCCCAGGTGAAACCCATGCCGCCATGCACCTGCACGTTCTCCTTGCTGGCGAACCAGAAGGCGTCGGAGGCCGCGATGCGCGCGGCGGCGGCGGCGGTCGGCAGTTCCGGCGCATCGACGTTCAGGGCCCAGGCTCCGTAATAGGCGTTGGAGCGCGCCACCTCGTTCTTGACGTACATGTCGGCCAGCCTGTGCTTCATGGCCTGATAGCCGGCGATGACCCGACCGAAGGCGTAGCGCCCCAGGGCGTATTCGCGCGCCATCTCCAGGCAGCGATCGGCCCCGCCCAGCTGTTCGAAGGCCAGCAGCACGGCGGCGCGGTCGAGGATCGCCTGCACCAGCTCGAACCCCCGCCCCGCCTCGCCCAGCCGATCGGCGGCCGCGCCGTCGAAGGTCAGGCGGGCCACGCCGCGCGTCGGATCCAGGCTCTCCAGGGTCTCGGCCGTCACGCCGCCGGCCCTCAGGTCGACCAGGAACAGGCCGGGACGCCCGCCCTCGTTGGCCAGCACCACCGCAAGGTCGGCCGCGTCGCCGTCGGTGACCGGGATTTTCACGCCGGACAGCTTGCCGCCTTCGACCCTGGCCTGCAGGGTCGAGGGCGTGATCATGCCCGGCCCTTCCGAGACGGCCAGGCAGCCGATCAGCTCGCCCGCCGCGACGCGAGGCAGGATGGCGGCTTTTTGCCGCTCGGTCCCATGGGCCATCACCGCCTCGGCCAGGACATAGACGGTCGAGGCGAACGGGATCGGCGCCACGGCCCGGCCCAGCTCCTCGGCGATGGCGCACAGCTCCACCCGCCCCAGACCCAGGCCGCCGAACGCTTCGGGAATGGCCGCGCCCAGCCAGCCTTGCTCGGCCACGGCGCGCCACAGCCCGGCGTCGTAGCTTCTGGCCGGATCGTCGAGCACCCCGCGCGCCACCGAGGGCGGGCAACGGGCGGCAAGGAACTTGCGCGCCTCGTCCTTGAGGAACTTCTGGTCGTCGGAATAGTCGAAATCCACCTGGACTTCCTCCTTGGCCGTTCTGGCGACGGCGTCGAAGGCACGATGAACGATCGTTCGCCCCAGGGAAAGATTGACCTCGCGTCAAGGATTTCAGGTTCTTATGGCGGTCCCGAACTCAGTGAGAACGCGTGCGTGGCCAAGACCGTCTTCCAGCGGAACCAGAAGGTGTGGGTCGAGAGCGTCGGCGCCTGGGCGACGATCGAGAAGATCGTGCCGGTCTGGGCCAAGGGCTTCGACGAACCCGTGCGCGTCACCTACGACGTGGGCCTGGGCCGCGAGTTCCAGGCCCATGAGCTGAAGCCTGAAGACCGCGTCGAGGGCGAGAGCGACGCGAGCCTCGCCAACTGGCGCATCCTGCGGGCCCGCAACAAGTGGCAGCAGGAGAGCGACTGCCTGCACCATCCCTATCCCGGCACCTATCCCGTCGTGGTCACCGATACCAACGACTGGGGCGGCTGGCGCACGCCGGGCGCCGAGTACGACCGCGATCCGCGCAAGATCGAGTTCCAGGCCCGGCTGATCGCCGCCGCGCCGCACCTCCACGCCCTGGTCCGCCAACTGGTCGAACTGGCCGCCGACCATCCCGAGGACGCCCCGCCGGCCCTGGTCGCCCTGGCCCAGCGGGCCTCGGCGATCGAGCGGAGCCTGCACGAGGTGCCCGCGGCCGAAGCCGCGCCCAGCATGGTCGAGGCGGGCTGAGCCTAGTCGAAGACCTCTGCGGTCAGCGCCGGTTCCGGACGCGCCTTGAAGTTTCCCTTCTTCCAGGCCTGGTGGAGCACCGCCGCCGCCACGCCGGCGCCGATCACCATGGCCGGAACCGACGCTTCGGGACCGAACGCGCCGCCGCTCAGCCAATCCGGCGCGCCGAGCCGCGGCGTGCTCAGATAGAGGCTCTCCTCCACCGGGATGCCGGAGACCCGAGCCCCCCAGATCCAGCCCTGCGTGAAATTCCAGGCCGCGTGCACGCCGATCGAAACCCACAGGCGGCCGGTCAGCACATAGAACGAGGCCAGCATCAGCCCGGCCTCCACCGCGATGGCGACGGCGGCCACCGGCGTGGCGTTGGGATTGCTCAGGTGCATCGCGCCGAACACCGCCGACGACAGGGCCAGGGCCGGCCAGATCCCGAAGGCCCGCATCAGCAGCCGCAGCACGATCGCCCGGAAGATCAGTTCCTCGAACACCCCCGAGACGACGCCGACATTGATCATGGCCAGGGGCGAGGACATCCGTGGGCCCGAGATGTCGTAGAGGCCGGACACCAGCAAGGCCGCGACCACGGCGCTGAGCATCGCCGCGCCGACCACCAGGCCGATCAACAGCTCCGACGCGGCCTGCCGCAGGCCCAGTTCGCCCGGCCAGCGGTCCTCGGCCAGTCGCACCACGCCGGCGTAGAGGGCCAGGCCCAGCGCGCTGAGCACGACGACAAGGACGAGGCTGAGCGACGCGCGGCCAGCGTCCTTGGCGGGCTCCCCGGCCATGCTGGCCACCGCGTAGACGACGACGAACGTCACGAACAGCAGCGCGCCCCAGCCCAGCGCCCTCAGCCAGCGCAGCGGGCCGGGATGCAGAAAACGACGCGAGCCGACGTCCAGGCCGACGACCGATGGCGAAACTTCCTTATGCGACATGAACCTGCCCTGGGGACGAGAGCGGACCTTTGGAGGGTTCGCGCCAAGGTTCAAGTGACGAACGGTTTAGATGGGCCCGTCGTCGCTCGCGGGCGGCCAGTCACGGCCCGAACCCGGTCGGCGCAGGCGATCGCGCGACGCGAAACTCATCTCGGGCCGGACCACGCCCAGGTCGATCTCGCCGCCCGCCGGGGCCAGCCGCCAGCAGCGCCGCCCGACCCAGATCAGCACCTCCAGGCCGCTCGCCGCCCCCGCGCTGGCCCAGCCGCGCAAGGTCGCCTCGAACGGCGCCCGTCGCCAGGCGGTGGGCTGGGCCGGGTCGAGTTCGACATTGATCACCCGGCCGCCCTCGCCCGCATGCAGCACCAGGCCGCTGCGGTCGGGCCGCCAGGCGTCGTCCAGCCGCTCGTCCAGCAGCCAGTCGCAGGCGAAGTCGGCGCAGCCCCGGGGCCGAACCTCGTAGACCCCGCACCCCCTGCCGCGTTTGTAATAGCGGCACCAGACATGCGGCGCCTTCTCCAGCTCCCGCACGCCGATCAGCTTGCAGCACTGGCCGCACGCCCCGCATTCCCGTCCGCCCATTGAACCGTCCCCGGCTGAGGCCGGCACTCGCGGACAAATCGACGATCGGGTCAAGTGCGCCCTCGCCCCGCTCCCCGTCCTTGCCTACATTGCGCCCATGCGCACAGACACGCCCCAGCCCGTCCGGCTCTCGGACTATCGCCCGTTCCCGTTCCTGATCGAGACCACCGCCCTGGAGTTTCAGCTGGAACCCGGCGCGACTCGGGTCAAGGCGACCTTGGCGATCAAACGTAGCGGCGCCGCGGGCGAGCCGCTGTTCCTGAACGGCGAGCGCCTGAAGCTGATCTCGGCGGCCATCGACGGCCAGGCCCTGAGCGCCAACGAATACCGCCTCGACGGCGAAGGCCTGACGATCCATCAGGTTCCCGACGCCTTCGTCCTGACCACCGAGGTCGAGATCGATCCGTCGGCCAACAAGGCGCTGATGGGCCTCTACATGTCCGGCGGCCGGTTCTGCACCCAGTGCGAGGCCGAGGGCTTCCGGACCATCACCTTCTTTCCCGACCGCCCCGACGTGCTGAGCCGCTACACGGTGCGGATCGAAGCCGACAACGCCTTCGCCCACCTGCTGAGCAACGGCAATCTGGTCGAGGCCGGCGACCTCGAAGGCGGCCGCCACTTCGCCGTCTGGAACGACCCCTTCCCCAAGCCGGCCTATCTGTTCGCCCTGGTGGCCGGCGAACTGGACGTGCTGGAAGACAGCTTCGTCACCATGAGCGGCCGCGCCGTGGCGCTGAAGGTGTTCGTCGACCCTGGCCAGGCCTCGCGCGCCGCCTACGCCCTGGACGCCCTCAAGCGCGCGATGAAATGGGACGAGGAGGCGTTCGGCCGCGAATACGACCTCGACCTGTTCATGATCGTCGCCGTGCGCGACTTCAACTTCGGCGCCATGGAGAACAAGGGGCTGAACATCTTCAACAGCTCCCTGCTGCTGGCCCAGCCCGAGACCGCCACCGACATGGACTACGAACGCATCGAGAGCGTCGTGGCGCACGAGTACTTCCACAACTGGACCGGCAACCGGATCACCTGCCGCGACTGGTTCCAGCTGTGCCTGAAGGAAGGCCTGACCGTGTTCCGCGACCAGAGCTTCAGCGCCGACATGCGCGGCGAGGCGGTCCAGCGGATCAAGGACGTGAAGGCCCTGCGCGCCCGCCAGTTCGCCGAGGACGCCGGCCCCTTGGCTCATCCGGTTCGGCCGAGCAGCTACCTGAAGATCGACAACTTCTACACCGCGACGATCTACGAAAAGGGCTCGGAGCTGATCCGGATGCTCAAGACGATCCTGGGCGCGGCGACCTTCCGCAAGAGCCTGGACCTCTATTTCGAGCGCCACGACGGCGAGGCGACCACGGTCGAGGCCTTCATCGCCTGCTTCGCCGACGCCTCGGGTCGCGACATGAGGGACTTCTTCGCCTGGTACGAGCAGGCTGGCACCCCGGCGGTGACCCTGACCCACGCCTATGACGAGGCGGCCAAGGCGCTGGAGATCACCCTGGTCCAGGCCACCGCGCCGACCAACGGCCAGCCGGTAAAGCGTCCCCTGCCCGTGCCTGTGACCATCGGCTTGCTCGACGGCGCGGGCGCGGTGCTGCGTGACAGCGAGGTGGTGCTGCTGGACGCTGCCGCCACGACCGTCCGCTGGGAGGGCGTCGAGCGCCCGCCGGTGATCTCGGCCCTGCGCGGCTTCTCGGCGCCGGTCAACCTGACCACCGACACCCGCCCGGTCGACCGCTACGTGCAGTTCGCCGCCGACCCGGACCTGTTCAACCGCTGGGAAGCCGGCCAGACCCTGGCCCGCGAACTGATCCTGGGCCGCGCCGCCGACGTGGCCGACGAGGTCGGCGAGGAACGCTACGCCGACGCCCTGGGCAAGGCGCTGGTCGACGACGCGTCGGATCCCGCCTTCAAGGCCCTGCTCCTGGCCCTGCCCACCGAGGGCGACCTCAGCCTTGCCGTCGATCCGGTCGATCCCGCCGCGATCCACGGGGCGCGCGACCATCTGAAGACCGTCATCGCCGTCCATCTGGGCGACCTGCTGCGACGGCTGCACGGCGACCTGCAGAGCGGCGGCGAGTTCTCGGCCGACGCCCGCGCGGCCGGCAGGCGCGCCCTGCGCAACGCCTGCTGCGACCTGCTGGCGGCCGACCCGCACGCGGTCAATGTCGAACGGGTCGTCGGCCATTTCGAGAGCGCGGCCAACATGACCGACGCCATGGGCGGCCTGTCGGCCCTGGTGGCGATCGGCGGCGCGCCCGCCGAAAAGGCCCTGGCCGCCTTCCATGCCCAGTGGCGGCACGAGCCGCTGGTGCTGGACAAGTGGTTCGCCGCCCAGGCTCGCGATCCGGGCGAAGGCGCGATCGGCCGGATCCTGGCCCTGACGGCCCATCCCGATTTCGACGCCGGCAACCCCAACCGCTTGCGGGCCCTTGTCCAGGGCTTTTCCAGCGGCAATCCGGCCCGGTTCCACGACGAGACCGGCGCCGGCTATCGCTTCCTGGCCGACCAGATCCTGGCCGTGGACGGCTTCAATCCGATGACGGCCGCCCGGCTGGTCGAGCCTCTGGGGGCCTGGCGGCGCTACGTGCCCGAACTGGGCGCCCTGATGCGCGAGCAGTTGGAGCGCATCCGCGAACATGTCGGCCTGTCGAAGAACGTGCTGGAGCTGGTTTCCCGGGCCCTGGACTAGGCGACCGGCCCGCAAGGCGACGAGCTTGGGATGATTCTTCGGCGCCACAGTTGCGACTAAAGGGCCCATCCCCGGCCAAAACCACGGTTCGGCGGTGACGCGCCCCTTTGGCGTGCGGTAGATTCACCATGTCGGCGAAGTGACTCGCCCGGGGTTTGCGGGAGCATCGGTGTTGGAGCGTGGCGTGGCGAGAACCGGAAGGCTGGCGGACGCCGGTCTTTCGGCGGCGGGCGCGGCCCGTTCGCGCGCCGCGCGGTCGCCGTCCCAGGCCTATGTGCGCCTGGCCATCCTGGCCGCCCTGCTGCTCCTGGCGATCTACACCGCCTTCGGCGTCAGCCGCCTCAAGGACGAGGCCAACGCACCGCCCGGCGGCGCGGGCCTGGCCGCCCAGGCCAAGCTGGTCGCCGCCGCCGCCGAAACCAACCTGGCGGCCCAGCGCGCCGGCCTGTCGGCCGCCGCCGATCTGCTGCAGCGCGACCCCAACGCCCCCATCGACGCGGCCGAGACCGCCTTGCGCGCGGCGGGCGGCGAGGCCATGGCCGTGGCCGTGGTCAGCTCGACCGACGTGCTGGCGGTCGCCGGCCGCGACCCTTCGGCCGACTGGAAGGTCGCCGCCCGCTCGGCCGGCGCCTCGGGGCGCAGCCTGTGGATCGGCGGCGGGACCACCGGCCGCCTCTATGTCGTCATGGCCGCGCCGGTCGCCGGTGGCCGCGGCTTCGTCATCGCCTCCAGCGACCCCGTTCGCCTGATCGCCGAACCCGCCAAGGGCGCGGTCAGCGCCCTGATGCTGGCCGACGGCCGGATCCTGGCCTCCGGCGGCCGGTCGATCCAGGGCGCGACCAACCTGCGCGAGGCCTTCTCGGTGCCCCTCGACGACCTCGGCCCCGGGGCGACGGCCTTGCGCGGCCAATCGGTGGATGGCCAGGCCCTCGACGTCGCGGTCCAGCCCCTGGCCCAGGGCGACCTGCTGGCCGCCGCCGGAGCCCGGCCGCGCACGGTCGCCAATATCGACCGCCAGGTCATGGAAGGCGCCTTCTCACTGCTGGCCCCGCTGGCGGTCGGCATCGCCCTGGCCCTGATGCTGATGCTGCAGAGCCGCCGCGTCGAGACCGCCCAAAAGGAGTTCGTCGACAGCGAGCAGCGGTTCCGCCTAGCCGTCGAGGCCGCCCGTTGCGGCATCTGGGAATGGGAGCTGGGCGCCGACCAGGTGTTCATGTCCGACGTCACCGGCGCGATGTTCGGCTGGGGCGGCGGCGGCGTGGTGCCGGGCCAGGAGCTGCTGGACCGCGTCTCGGTCGACCATCGCGACAAGGTCCGCCAGGCCCTGGCCAACGCCGCGACCTACGGGGCGTTCGACGTGTCGTTCCGGGTGCCGGCGCGCGACGGCGGCCGCGCCATCTGGATCGACGCCCGCGGCCAGGGTTTCGGCAAGCCCGGCGAGGACGGCTATTCGCGGATCATTGGCGTGGCCCTCGACGTCACGGAAGAGCGCCTGGCCCAGGCCCGCGCCCAGGCCGCCGAGAACCGCCTGCGCGACGCCATCGAGAGCGTGTCGGAAGCCTTCGTGCTGTGGGACCGCCAGGGCCGGCTGCTGATGTGCAACCGCAACTACCGCAACGTCTTCAACCTCGAACCCAAGCTGCTCAAGCCCGGCGCGCCGCGCAACGAGGTCAACCGCTTCGCCGCCCTGGCCATCAAGCACGACCAGCCGGCCCCGGACGGCGCCAAGGGCGTGCGCGAGGCCGAGCTGAACGACGGCCGCTGGATCCAGATCAGCGAGCGCCGCACGGCCGAGGGCGGCCTGGTGATGACCGCCGCCGACATCACGGCCATCAAAAACCAGGAGGAGGCCCGCCGCCTCAACGAGGAGCAGCTTCAGTACGCCGTCGCTGGCCTGGAGCGCTCGCAGGAGCAGCTGGCCGAACTGGCCCGCAAGTACGAGATGGAGAAGGTCAAGGCCGAGGGCGCCAACAAGGCCAAGAGCGAGTTCCTGGCCAATATGTCCCACGAGCTGCGCACGCCGCTGAACGCCATCAACGGCTTCTCCGAGATCATGATGAACGAGATGTTCGGCCCGCTCGGCGACCAGCGCTACAAGGGCTACAGCCTCGACATCCACAATTCCGGCCAGCACCTCCTGGCCCTGATCAACGACATCCTCGACATGTCCAAGATCGAGGCCGGCAAGATGAACCTGAAGTTCGAGCCGCTGAACCTGGAGGATGTCACCGAGGACGCCGTGCGCCTGGTGCGCAACCGCGCCGAGGCGGCCGGGCTGAAGCTGGAGATCGACTTCCCGTCCCTGCCCGAGGTCGAGGCCGACTATCGGGCGGTAAAGCAGGTGCTGCTGAACCTGCTGTCCAACGCCATCAAGTTCACGCCGCGCGCCGGACGGGTCACGGTCCGCGCCGAGGTGCGCCGCGACCCGCTGGGCGAGCGCGTGCGGGTCTCGGTCACCGATACCGGCATCGGCATCGCCGCCGAGGATCTGGCGCGCCTGGCCAAGCCGTTCGAGCAGGTCGAGAGCCAGCACGCCAAGACCACCCAGGGCACCGGCCTGGGCCTGGCCCTGACCAAGTCGCTGGTCGAGATGCACGACGGCGCGCTGGAGATGACCTCCACGCCCGGCGAGGGCACCACGGTCAGTTTCATCCTGCCGATCAACCAGAGCGGCCTGTCGGCCCTGCGCGACTTCGCGGCGGCCTGACCTTCGCGTGAAGAAAGTCCTGTTCGTCTGCAGCCAGAACAAGCTGCGCAGCCCCACCGCCGAGCAGGTCTTCTCGACCTGGCCCGGTGTCGAGGCGAGTTCGGCCGGTACGAATCACGACGCGGAAGAACCCCTGACCGGCGAACTCGTCGAATGGGCCGACCTCATCTTCGTGATGGAGCGCGCCCATCGCAACAAGCTGTCCAAGCGCTTCAAGCGGCACATCAAGGGCCGCGTGATCTGCCTGAACATCCCCGACGACTACGCCTTCATGGATCCGGCGCTGGTGACCCTGCTCAAGGCCCGGGTCGCGCCGCACCTGCCCTAGATTCGCCGCCAGGCCAGCATGTGCGGGAAAGGTCGCTCGCCCGTCGTCCTGGTGCGGTGGGGTTCGACCGTCAGGCCCCACATGGCCAGCATCGGCACGCCCACATAGCCGCCCTGGCTGAACATCTCGGCCAAGGCCTTGCCGCCGCCGCGATAACCGCCCTCGTGGAACGGCACCGAGGCGTCCAGTCCCATGTGGGTCGCGGCCGCGAAGGACCAGGCCAGGGCCGCCATCTCCTCGCCGGGATCATCGGACACGCCCTGGTCGCGGCGATCCGGGTCGCCAACCGCGACATGGCCGGCCTCGTGCAGAAGGTCGCCGGGCCAGGCCAGCCGGGCTGGATCCACCCGCAGGCCGGCGCCCGCCACGGCGACGCCCGGCAGGAAGGTCTCGTGGTCCAGCGTCGCGACCTCGACCGGGATGCCGACCTGGCGCAGGAACGCGACGATGCGGCCGACCAGCGGATCGGAGAACTTCTCGACCAAGACCTCCGCCGCGCCTGGCGTCACCCGTCATCCTCCGGTCGCCTGGGCGATCAAAGCCGCTCCTCGGCCGTCCGTAAACCCTGCCCCTCGCGCGGCCGAAAAGTGGGGTACGTTCCGACGGCTTTGGGCGGACGTTTCGCCGACCGCGACAAGACCATCCATGACGACGTCAACGAGCTGAGCCTCGAGCGCCGCAATGGCTACGCCTGGTTCAACACCAGCCCAAAAAAGGCGCTGGACGCCTACGCCGTCTGGAAAAGCCCATCCGGCGGCGCCGCTGAAACAGCGTCACGAACCCGTCGCCAAACCCTCGTCGAAGCGTCGCGGGCTTGCCCTAACACCCCGGACCTTGAAACGCCCGACAGGGGCGGAGGCCGGAGGGTTCCATGCTCATCAAATCTGCTCGCCACGCCTTGCTGGCGGCGAGCGCGCTTGGCGTGCTCGCGACGGCCGCGGTCGCCCATGCGGCGGACGCCCCGGCCGCCGCCGCCGCCGTCGCCCCAGCCTCCGAGCCGGCCGACGCCGTCGAGCAGCTGCTGGTCACCAGCCTGTCGACCACCCGCTCGGCCGTGCAGCTCAGCGGTTCGGAAATGCAGAAGATCCTGCCGGGCCTGTCGCCGCTGAAGGCGATCCAGACCCTGCCGGGCGTGCTGTACGTGACCGCCGACCCGTGGGGCAACAACGAGCAGAACACCTCGCTGTTCATCCACGGCTTCAACGGCCAGCAGCTGGGCTACACCCTGGACGGCGTGCCGCTGGGCGACCAGAGCTACGGCAACTACAACGGCCTGTCGCCGCAACGCGCGGTGATCAGCGAGGTGGTCGGCAAGGTCATCCTGTCGTCCGGCGCGGGCTCGTTGGGCACCGCCTCGACCAGCAATCTGGGCGGCGCGGTCGAGACCTTCACCAGCGACCCGCGCGCCGAGTTCGGCGGCCAGCTGGCCGAGACGGTCGGCAGCTACGCCGCCACCCGCACCTTCCTGCGCGTCGACACCGGCGCGTTCGGCGGCGGCAACACCGCCTACTTCGCCTACGCCCACCAGGACGCCCGGGCCTGGGACTTCCGCGGCCACCAGGGCGGCGACCAGGCCAACCTGAAGTACGTGCGCGACGGCGAAGCCGGCAAACTGACCTTCTACCTGTCCTATTCCGACAAGACCGAGCCGAACGAAGACGGCACCACCCGCTACATCCCCGGCCGTCCCGGCAAGCCCTATGACAGCTACCAGCCCTACACCCGCCCGTTCTTCTATCCGGACTTCCACGCGGCGCTGGACTATCTGGACGCCGCCGGCAACTACCCCGTCTCGGAAGGCGAGAACTACCGCAACTACTTCAGCGCCGCCCAGCGCACCGACTATCTGAGCTACCTGAAGTACGACGCCAGGCTGGCCGAGAACGTCACCTGGTCGAACCAGGTCTATTATCATGACGACCACGGCCGCGGCATCGTCGCCGGCCCGATCCGGGTGGCGGGCCTGCCGGCCCTGTTCAACTTCTACTTCCCGAACCAGGACCTGAAGAAGGTGTTCGGCAATTCGGGCTACGCGACTCGCACCACCGAGTACCAGATCGACCGCCTGGGCGGGATCTCGACCCTGAACGCCACGATCGGCGACCACCAGATCGAGGCCGGCTTCTGGTACGAGCACAACAAGTCGTCGGCCTATCGCCGCTGGTACCCGTTCGACGTCAACCATCCGACCACGCCCTACGACGTGCCGACCGGCTGGCTGATCACCCAGTACGGCAGTGAGATCGACAACAAGGTCTACCAGTTCCACATCCAGGACCAGTGGCGCATCCGCGAGAACCTGGTGCTGCAGGGCGGCTTCAAGAGCAGCGTGCAGGACGCCACCGGCGCGGTGCCGGTGCAGCCGATCGTCGGCTCGCTGGTCAACTCGACCGGCTTGCCGGTGGGCAACATCAAGACCAAGGAGTGGTTCCTGCCCCAGCTGGGCGCGGTGTGGACCCTGGACGGCGGCATGGAGGCCTTCGTCAACGTCCAGAAGAACCTGCGCCACTTCCAGACCTACGGCGGCGGCGGCCTGTCGCCGTTCAGCCTGGGGAGCCAGGCGGCCTTCGACCAGTTCAAGCGGAACGCCGAACCCGAAACGGCCTGGACCTACGAGGCCGGCGTGCGGGGTAAGCGCGAGGTCGCCTTCGGGCCGATCACCGGCGTCGACGGCCAGCTGAGCGTCTATCACACGGACTTCAGCAACCGACTGCTGGGCGTGGCTCCTTCGGCCGCGGCGATCTCGATCGTCGGCGGCGCGGCCATCGTCCAGAACGTCGGCGCGGTGAAGACCGACGGCGTCGACCTGGCCCTGACCCTGCAGCTGGGCGACCACTTCTCGTTCTACGACGCGGTCTCCTACAACCGCTCGGTCTATCAGGACGACTATACCAGCGGCTCGACCACGGTCGGCGGCGTCATCACCCCGACGGTCGTGCATATCGCCGGCAAGAAGGTGCCCGGCAGCCCCGAATGGATGAACAAGTTCGTGGCCAGCGCCAACTTCGGCACCTTCGAGGCCCAGCTGGTCGGCGACTATGTCGGCGAGCGGTTCGCGACCTACACCAACGACCTGAAGGTCGACAGCTACCTGCTGCTGAGCCTGCAGGTCAGCTATGAGTTCCAGACCCCCGCCAACTGGCCGATCGACAACCTGAAGCTCAGCGCCAACATCACCAACCTGGGCCAGGAGAAGGGCGACCTGAACGTCACCGTGTCCCAGCCCGCCGGCAGCTATTCGACCTTCCCGATCCCGCCGCGTCAGGGGTTCGTCACCCTGTCGACGCGGTTCTAGGGCCGAGCGGCCCGCCGCCGGTCCTCCCCCTCCTGGCCGGCGGGCCAAGCTCGCGTCGAACGCCCCGGGCCCTGCGTCCGGGGCGTTTTTCTTGGGGTGCGCCACAATAGTTAGGCGATCAACAAACTATCTCTTGACGCCCGACCCGGCGCGACGATACTTAGGCACATGACTAACCAACAACCCTCTCTCGACCTGATGTTCCAGGCGCTGGCCGATCCCAGCCGGCGCAGCATCGTCGAGCGGCTCTGCGCCGGCCCGGCCTCGGTCAGTGAACTGGCCCAGCCCCTGGCCATGTCCCTGCCCTCGGTGATGCAGCACCTGCATCTGCTGGAGGGCAGCGGCCTGATCCGCTCGGAAAAGGTGGGACGGGTGCGGACCTGCCGCCTGCAACCGGAGGCGCTCAGCGCCGCCGAGACCTGGATCAACGAACGCCGCGTGCTCATGGAACGCAAGCTCGACCGCCTGGGGGAGTACCTGCGCGCCACGGCCAGCGACGACGAAGACTGACCTTCAAACCCACGAGGAGTAAGACCATGACCGAACGCTCCGTTGTCCACGCCACCTTCGTCATCAACCGCGTCTACGACGCCTCGCCCGCCAGGGTGTTCAAGGCGTTCTCCAATTCCGAGGCCCGCGACCGCTGGTTCGTGAAGTCCGAGGGCTGGCCGGTGGCCGACTACACCTACGACTTCCGGGTCGGCGGCCAGGAGCGCGGCCGCTTCAGCCCCGACGGCAAGATGACCATCCTCAACGAGACCACCTACTGGGACATCGTCCCGGACCAGCGGATCATCAGCGCCTACGCCATGGACATCGACGGCAACCGCATCTCGGTGTCGGTCGCCACGATCGAGCTGAAGCCCGAGGGCAAGGGCACGCGCCTGACCTATACCGAACAGGGCGCGTTCCTGGACGGCTACGACATTCCGGCCCAGCGCGAAGCCGGGTGCCGGGACCTCTACGAAAAGCTGGCGGCCGAGCTGGAGCGCCAGGGCGAGGACGCCTGACGCCAGGCCAAGACGAGCCGGGGACGCGCCCATGGTCGCGTCCCCGACACCATCCACGGAGCCCCCATGTCCCTGACACTGCACATGCACCCACTGGCCTCGTACTGCTGGAAGGTGCTGATCGCCCTCTACGAGAACGACACGCCGTTCGAGGCCCATCTGGTCGACCTGGGCGACCTGCGGGTCGTCGCGGCGTTCAAGGCGCTGTGGCCGACGGCCAGGATGCCGTTGCTGGTCGACGAGGCCCGCGACCGCACGGTCCCGGAAACCTCGATCATCATCGAATACCTGCAGGCGGCCTATCCCGGCCCGGTGCGGTTCATTCCGGACGATCCGGAAGCCGCCCTGCGGGCGCGGCTGCTGGACCGTCTGTTCGACAACTACGTCCAGGAGCCGATGCAGAAGATCGTCGGCGACCGGATCCGCCCGGCCGGCGCCAAGGACCCGCACGGCGTGGCCCACGCCCGGGCCCAGCTGGCCATGGCCTACGACCTGCTGGAGGGCCAGTTGGCGGGGCGGACCTGGGCGGCGGGCGAGGCGTTCAGCCTGGCCGACTGCGCCGCGGCCCCCGCCCTGTTCTACGCCGACAAGGTGGCGCCGCTGGGCGCGGCCCGTCCCGTCGTCTCGGCCTATCTCGACCGCCTGCTGGCCCGCCCGTCGTTCGCGCGGGTGCTGCAGGAGGCCGAGCCCTATTTCGCGATGTTCCCGACCGAGGACAAAGCCTAGGCGAGGCTGTCGGCCTCCCAGGCCAGGAATTCGGGCGTCTGCAGCAGGCGTTCGCAATAGGCGCCGGCCGGGCCGGTGTCGCCATAGTCCGACAGGTGGATCCCGTAGGTGCGGAACCGGGTCGCCACCGGGGTGTAGAAGGCGTCGGCGATCGACCAGTCGCCCAGCAGGAACGGTCCGCCCGAGCGCTTGAGCAGCTGGCTCCAGCGCTCGACGATCTTGCGCACATCCTTCTGGGTGGCCTCGGAAATCGCCACGGTGGCCGGGGTCACTTCCAGCGCCATCGGGCATTCGCCGCGCAGCGACGAGAAGCCCGAATGCATCTCGGCGGCCACCGACCGGCCCAGGGCCCGCAGCGCGGCGTCCTGGGGCCACAGCCCGGCGGCGGGGAAGGTCTCGGCCAGATATTCGCAGATCGCCAGCGAATCCCAGATCGCCAGGTCGCCGTCCTTGAGAACCGGCACCAGGTGGCTGGGCGAATGCCTGGCGATCTCGGCGTCGGAGGCCCCCTGGCGCAGCTCGATCACGGTCTCCTTGAAGGGCTGACCCGTACGCTTCAGCGCCAGCCAAGGGCGCAGCGACCAGCTGGACCACTTCTTGGTGCCGACGACGATTTCCATGGCGAACCTCTTTGGCGAACGGGGAGAGCCCTGGGCTTAGCCCGAGCGCCCTTCCGGGACAACGCCGGTGGTCCTCGCCTAGCGGTTTTCGCCAATCGCGGGTCGCGGAAAGACATAGGCCCAGGGATGCGGCTCGCCGGGCGGGCCGGGATCGCGGGCCAGGGCGCGGAGCGTCCGCGCGCGGTTCAGTTCCTCGAAGGGAACGATCTCGGCGGACCGGGCGACCGGCTCGGGGCGCGGGCGGGGCAAGGCGTGCATGGGGGACCTCCTGCAAGACCGTCTGTCGCGGCCGTGGGCCCATTGAAGACCTTCGCGCCTGAACAGACCTGGGCGCCGTCGTTGTCCTGCGTTCATCCGCCGGCCGCCGAACCGCCGTGATTTCCCCCCTGGCCTTGGCGCTTCCCTTACGTCTACAGTCGGCCCAACGATTAGAACAAATGTTTGAAGGGAGAGACCCGGGATGGCGCAGGCGAGTTCGCCCGGCGGCGTTGAGCCGCCTGTTTCGCAAGCCGGCGCGAAGCCGCTGTATTCGAACGGCTACAAGGCCACGGTGCTGGGGCTCCTGCTCGCCACCTACACCTTCAACTTCATCGATCGCACGATCATCGCCACCATCGGCCAGGCCATCAAGGTCGACCTGAAGCTGACCGACACCCAGCTGGGCCTGCTGGGCGGCCTCTACTTCGCCCTGCTCTACACCCTGCTGGGCATCCCGATCGCCCGCATGGCCGAACGCTGGAACCGGGTGACGATCATCTCGATCTCCCTGGTGATCTGGTCGGGTTTCACGGCCCTGTGCGGCAGCGCCGCCAGCTTCGCCCAGCTGGCCCTCTACCGCTTCGGCGTCGGGGTCGGCGAGGCCGGCTGCTCGCCCCCGTCCCATTCGCTGATCAGCGACTATTACGCGCCCAAGCAGCGCGCCTCGGCCCTGTCGATCTATTCGTTCGGCATTCCGCTGGGCACGATGTTCGGCGCCGTGGCCGGTGGCTGGCTGGCCCAGGAGTTCAGCTGGCGCGTGGCCTTCGTGATCGTCGGCCTGCCCGGCATCCTGCTGGCCGTGATCGTCAAGCTGATCGTCAAGGAGCCGCCACGCGGCCATTCGGAGGCCAAGGAACGCCCGCTGGAGGCCGAGGACCTGGTGGTCGAACCGCCCAAGCCGCCCTTCTCGCTGATCGGCGAGTTCAAGGAGCTGGGCGCCGTCCTGGCCGTGCTGTTCGGCAAGTGGCCGGTGCTGCACATGATGCTGGGCGTGACCATCGCCTCGTTCGGCTCGTACGGCTCGGGCGCGTTCGTGCCGCCCTATTTCGTCCGCACCTATGGGCTGGGCCTGGCCCAGGTGGGCCTGATCGTCGGCCTGATCGGCGGCTTCTCGGCCGGGGTCGGCACCCTGGTCGGCGGCTTCCTGACCGACTGGTCGGGCAAGCGCAGCGCCAGGTGGTACGCCCTGGTGCCGGCCCTGGGGCTGCTGATCTGCACCCCAATCTACATCACCGCCTATCTGCAGACGAACTGGCAGACCACCGCCCTGATCCTGCTGGTCCCGGGCATCTTCCATTACACCTACCTGGCCCCGACCTTCGGCGTCGTCCAGAACTCGGTCGAGCCGCGCCGCCGGGCCACGGCCACGGCCCTGCTGTTCTTCTTCCTGAACCTGATCGCCCTGGGCGGCGGGCCGGTGTTCACCGGCTGGCTGATCGACCACCTGGCGCGGTTCCATTTCAACCACCCCGAGGCCTCCACCATCTTCCAGGCCCTGGGCGGCGCGTTCGCCGACCCCGGCGCGGCCAGCTTCACCGCCCAGTGCCCGGGCGGCCTGGCCCCCAAGGGCTCGCCCGCCGACCTGGCCAAGGCCTGCCACGGGGCCATGGCCCGGGCCACCCAGCAGGGCATCATCGTCTCGCTGTGCTTCTACGCCTGGGCCGCCCTGCACTACGCGCTGGCGGCGATCGGCATGGTCAAGCACATGCGCGAGCGGGCGGCGGCCCAGGCGTGAGCTGGAGCATCGTGCGGAAAAGTGGACACCGGTTTTCCGCGAAAACGACGCGAAAACAAAAACCCGGAGCCGGTCGTGCGATCCTCATATCGCGCGACTAGCTCTGGGGTCGGTACTCACTTGCGTGTCGGCGATACCCAAGCCAAATCAGCGCTCTCATTGGTTGTCATCCCGGAAAGCGCGTAGCGCTTGTCCGGGACCCAGGGGCCGGCGCAGTGCGCTCGCCCCTGGGTCC
>NZ_JBWKPX010000046.1:0-25696 GCF_059418465.1 Caulobacter sp. GW821-FHT09A05 | reverse complement strand
CGGCCACGCCGGCCCCCGCCGCGACGCCCGCCGCCGCCCCGGCTCCGGCCGCCGCCGCCCCGGCCGCCATCGTCGACAAGATGGACAAGGGCGACAACGCCTGGATGCTGGTCTCGACCGTGCTGGTCCTGCTGATGATCCTGCCCGGCCTGGCCCTGTTCTACGGCGGCCTGGTCCGCTCCAAGAACATGCTGTCGGTGATGATGCAGGTCTCGACCGTCGCCATCATCGGCTTCGTCGCCTGGGTGCTGTGGGGCTACAGCCTGGCCTTCACCGACGGCGGCGGCTTGGACAAGTTTGTCGGGGGCCTGGGGCGCTTGTTCCTCAAGGACGTGACCCCGGCCAGCAACGTCGCCACGTTCTCGACCGGCGTCGTGATCCCCGAACTGACCTTCATCTCGTTCCAGGCCACCTTCGCCGCCATCACCGCCGCCCTCGTGGTCGGTTCGCTGGTGGAACGCATGAAGTTCGCCGCCATCGTCGCCTTCGCGGTGCTGTGGCCCCTGCTCTCCTACTACCCGATGGCCCACATGGTCTGGTGGTGGCCGGGTCCCAACGCCATCGCGCTTGACCCCACGGGCACGGTGAAGGCCGGCCAGATCTGGGCCTGGGGCGCGCTGGACTTCGCCGGCGGCACCGTGGTGCACATCAACGCCGGCATCGCCGCCCTGGTCGGCGCCCTGATCCTGGGCAAGCGCCAAGGTTACGGCAAGGAGCCGATGCCGCCGCACTCCCTGACCCTGACCCTGGTCGGCGCCGGCCTGCTGTGGGTGGGCTGGTTCGGCTTCAACGCCGGCTCCAACCTGGAATCGAACGGCTACGCCTCGCTGGCGATGATCAACACCTTCGTCGCCACCGCCGCCGCCGGCCTGTCCTGGATCGTCGTCGAGTGGATCACCAAGAAGAAGCCGTCGGCCCTGGGCCTGGCTTCGGGCGTCGTGGCTGGCCTGGTCGCCGTGACCCCGGCCGCCGGTTTCGCCGGCCCGATGGGCGCGGTGATCCTGGGCCTGGTCGTCTCGCCGATCTGCATCTTCTTCTGCTCGATCGTGAAGAACGCGCTGAAGTACGACGACAGCCTGGACGCCTTCGGCATCCACGGCATCGGCGGCATCGTCGGCGCCCTGGCCACCGGCCTGCTGGTCAACCCCGCCTGGGGCGGCGCCGGCATCGTCGATTACACCACCTGCGCCAAGGACGGCGACATCTCGACCTGCGACGCCCTGGCTTCGTACACGCCGCTCGCCCAACTGCTGATCCAGGCGAAGGGCGTCTGCCTGACCATCGTCTGGTCAGCCATCGCCTCGGCGATCGTCTTCTTCGTGATCAAGCTGATCATCGGCCTGAAGGCTTCGCCGGAAGCCGAAGAAGAAGGCCTGGACATCTCCGAGCACGGCGAACGCGCCTACCACAGCTAAGGCTGGGGTTCGGAAGACCAAAAGGAAGGCCCGGAAGCTTTGGCTTCCGGGCCTTTTCCTTTGGGCGGAAGCTTCGTCAGGCCAGCCGCCGCCGCACCTCGGCGAGGACCGGGTCCGGGGCCTCGATCGAAAAGCCCATATAGGTTTCGGCCTCCAGCCGGATGGCCTGTCCCTCCAGGTCCCAGACCTGGACGCCGATCTCCTGCGACCCGGCGATTCCACCGAACTTGTCGACCAGGCGGGCGCCCATCGCCTCGAGGACGTCGACGGTCCGCGTGATCAGCGCGCGGTCCCACTCGTCGCCGAGCACGACGACGGTCATGCGAACGGCCCGCCCAGCCGGCAGCGCCTGACCCACCAGTCGGGCCGCATCTGCTCGATCCGCTCGGCCAGGCCCTCGGCCTCGATATCGCCGGCGCACAGGGCGAAGCAGGTGGCCCCGGAACCGGACATCCGGGCCAGCAGGGTCTCCGGCTCGTCGGCCAGCAGGTCAAGGACCTGGCCGATGCGCGGCTCCAGGACCACGGCCGGCGCCTGCAGGTCGTTGCGCGTGAAGCCGGCCAGCCAGGCGCAGACCTCCTCCACGCTCGCCAGCCCGTCCAGCAGCGGCGGCGGCGCCTCGCCCTCCGGCGCGACGGCCGCGTCATAGGCGCGGTAGACGGCGCCCGTCGGCGACGGAACCAGCGGATTGACCAGCACCGCATGCAGTTCGGGCAGGTCCGGCGCGGGAGACAGGCGCTCGCCCCGGCCCTGGGCCATCACCGGCGCGCCCCACAGGCAGGCCGCGCCGTCCGCGCCCAGCTCGCCCGCGACGGCCTCCAGGTCGGCGTCCGGCAGGTTGGGGGCCAGGGCCTGGCGCAGCAGCCGCAGGGCCGCCCCGGCGTCGCTGGAGCCGCCGCCCAGGCCGGCGGCGATCGGCAGGGCCTTGTCGAGGATCAGGCGGAACGGCGGGACCGGCCCGCCCAGCCGGGCGTGAAGCGCCTGGGCGGCCCGCACCACCAGATTGCCCTCGTCCAGCGGGATCTCGCGGCCGAACCGCCCCTCGACCTCGAAGCTGGGCGCGTCGGCCGTCTGCAGCCTGACCCGGTCGCCGATGTCGGCGAACAGCATCAGGCTGGAGATCGGATGATAGCCGGCCGCGTCGGGCCCGCCGACATGCAGGAACAGATTGACCTTGGCCGGGGCGAAGGCGTCGAGGCGCATGGCTTACCCTTGCAGGGGGAATGGAACGGGAAAGCCCCTACCCCGCCTTGGCCACCGAGGTCGAGGCCGCCGGGCCGCTCGGACCCAGGCCGTCCTTCAGCTTGGCCTCGGCCTCGGCCTTCTGTTTCGGATCCGGCTCCAGGCTGAGCACGCGCTGCCACTGGTAGCGGGCCTCGACCCGCCGGCCGATGCGCCAGTAGGCGTCGCCCAGGTGACCGTTGACGTCCGGATCGCCCGGCTCCAGCTCGACGGCCTGCTCCAGCTTGGCCACGGCGGTCTTGTAGTCGCCCTGGCGGTAGTAGCCCCAGCCCAGGGAGTCGAGCATGGCGCCGGACTGCGGCCGCGCGTCGACGGCCTTCTGGACCATGGCGATCGCCTCGGGCAGGCGTACGCCGCGGTCGATCCAGGAATAGCCCAGATAGTTCAGCAGGTCGGGCTCGTCCGGGCTGAGCTTGACCGCGGTCAGCAGGTCACGCTCGGCGTCGTTCCAGCGGCCGGCCCGCTCCAGGGCGATGCCGCGCATGTAGAGCAGTCGCCAGTCGGGCTTGTCGCCCTGGCCGGCGATCAGCGGATCCAGGGCGGCGGCCGATTCGGCCCAGCGCTCGTTGGCCCGCAGCAGGTCGGCATAGGTGATCTGGGCGTCGCGGTCCTTGGGCGCGGCGGCGGCGGCCTGCTGGGCCAGGGCGACGGCCTTGTCCTTCTCGCCGGTCGTCTGGTAGCTCCAGGCCAGCTTGGACTGGGCCGCCCCGTAGCGGGTCGAGGTCGGGGCCACCTTGGCGTAGGCCTCGCGCGCCCCGGGGGCGTCATCGTCCTGGGCCAGCAGGTCGCCGACCAGCAGCCAGGCGTCGTCGCGCTTGGGGTCCAGCCGCAGGGCGAGGCGCAGATAGGCCAGGCCGAACTGGCTCTGGCGCTCGCTGGCGAAGCTGGCGGCGCAGGCGACCAGCACATGGGCCGCGCCCTGCTTGTCGGTGGGCATGGCCGGCGCGGGCCCACGCGCCGCCGCCCGGGCCCGGTCCTTCTGCAGACCCTGATCGTCCGGATCGCGCGCCAGGGCCTCGTCGTAGAGCGCCACGGCGTCGGCGTGGCGCTTGCGGCGCTCCAGGAACGCGCCGTAGTCCTGGACGAACAGGCCCCGGGCGTTCTCGATCGCCATCAGCGCCTTGTAGTCGGTCTCGGCCTCGTCATAGCGCTTGGCGCGTTCGTAGAGGCGCGCCTGGCTCAGCTGGCCGAAAAACTGCACGAACCGGTCGCCCTGCAGTTCCGGGCGCACCACGGCCCCGTTGTTGTCGCCCGCGGCGGCCGCCAGCCAGGGCGCCAGCAGCACCGCGGCCGGGCGATGGGGAAAGCCGAGGGTCTCGGTCTTGAGCACGGTCTGGGCGTCGCGGCCCTTGCCGCTGGCCATCAGCTCGACCACCCGGGTCAGGACCCCCAGGCGGCGCACCTGTTCGTTGGCGTCGGTCCCGCGCGGGGCGATCGCGGCGGCGCGCGGCACGTCGCCGGCCAACAGGGCGGCGGTGAAGGCGCGATCGGCCAGGACGCCAGGATCCTCGTCCAGCTGGCGCGCCTCGTCGAAATAGGTCGCGGCCTGGGCGTTCGAGCCGTTCTGCAACGCCGCCTGCCCGGCCAGGAACTGACCATAGGCCGAGCGGCTGGAGCCCCAGCCGGAGTCCGTGGCGACCTTGCCGCGCAGGTCGGGACCCGGGGCGGTGGCGGCGCAGGCGGTCAGGGCCGAGGCCGAAACTAGGGCGAGAAGCAGCTTGATACGCGTCATGTCCGCACCCTCATCGGTTTCCGGGCGCGCCGCAACAAAAAGGCGCGGCCCGAGACTTCGAGCCGCGCCCTCCGATGTTCAAGGGGCCTACATGTTCGGATAGTTCGGCCCGCCGCCGCCCTCAGGCGTGGTCCAGACGATGTTCTGCGACGGGTCCTTGATGTCGCAGGTCTTGCAGTGGACGCAGTTCTGGGCGTTGATCTGGAAGCGCGGATCGGTCCCCTGCTCGTTGTAGAGCACTTCGTAGACGCCCGCCGGGCAGTAGAGCCGCGCCGGCTCGCCGTACTGGGGCAGGTTCACCGCGATCGGGATCGACGGGTCCTTCAGCGTCAGGTGGGCGGGCTGGTCTTCCTCGTGGTTGGTGGCCGAGATGAACACCGAGCTCAGCTTATCGAAGCTGATCACCCCGTCGGGCTTGGGATAGACCAGCGGCTTGTAGTCCTTGGCCAGGCCCGTCGAGGCCGCGTCGGTCTTGTCGTGCTGCATCGTGCCAAAGAACGAGAAGCCGCCGAACAGGTGCGTGCACCACATGTCGAACATGCCCAGCGCCCCGCCCAGGGCGGTGCCGAACTTGCCCAGCAGCGGCTTGGCGTTGCGGACGACCTTCAGCTCCTTGGCCACCCAGGAGTTCTCGTAGAGGTCCTGGTAGGCGGTGAGCTCGTCGCCGCCCCGCCCGGCGGCCAGGGCCTCGAAGGCGGCGTCGGCGGCCAGCATGCCGGTCTTGACCGCGTTGTGGCTGCCCTTGATGCGCGGGACATTGACGAAGCCGGCCGAGCAGCCGATCAGCACGCCGCCCGGGAAGGTCAGCTTCGGCACCGACTGGTAGCCGCCCTCGGTGATGGCCCGCGCGCCGTAGGCGATGCGCTTGCCGCCTTCCAGGTGCGGCTTGACCGCCGGGTGGTGCTTGAAGCGCTGGAACTCGTCGAACGGCGACAGCCAGGGGTTCTTGTAGTTCAGGTGCACGACATAGCCGATGGCCACGTAGTTGTCCCCGAAGTGGTACATGAAGCTGCCGCCGCCGGTCTGGTTGTCCAGCGGCCAGCCGGTGGTGTGCTCGGCCAGGCCCGGCTGGTGCTTTTCGGGCGGCACCTGCCACAGTTCCTTGATGCCGATGCCGAACTTCTGCGGCGACTTGCCGGCCGACAGATCGAACTTGGCGATCAACTGCTTGGCCAGCGAGCCGCGCACGCCCTCGGCGATGAACACGTACTTGCCGTGCAGCTCCATGCCGGGGTTGTAGTCGGGCTTGTGGTGGCCGTCCTTGGCCACGCCCACGACGCCGACTACCACGCCCTTCACCGAACCGTCCGCGTTCCAGACCAGATCCGAGGCGGCGAAGCCCGGATAGATCTCGACGCCCAGCTCCTCGGCCTGGGCGGCCAGCCAGCGGCTCACATTGCCCAGGGAGGCGATGTAGCAGCCGTGGTTGTGCATGAACGGCGGCATGGCGAACATGGGCAGACTGAGGTCGCCCTGGGGCCCCAGCAGCCGGAAACGGTCCTTGGTGACCGGGGTTTCCAGCGGCGCGCCGCGTTCCTTCCAGTCGGGGAACAGCTCGGCCAGGCCCTTGGGATCGATCACCGCGCCCGACAGGATGTGGGCGCCGACTTCCGAGCCCTTTTCCAGCACCGCCACCGAAACCTCGGTCCCGGCCTTGGCGGCCAGCTGCTTGAGCCGGATGGCGGCCGACAGGCCCGCCGGTCCGCCGCCGACGATGACGACGTCGTATTCCATCGACTCGCGTTCGAGCGCTTCGCTCATGGCATCTCCCGCCCCGGGCGCACGCGGCCCGCGTTCTTGCTGTTTGAGTCGAAGCTTATCGTGACGTGACGCCGGGGTGGTCAAGAAATAAACGGATGTTTTTGCTGCGATGCAGCGCGGCCTCGGCGTGGCGACCGGGGAAACTTCGTACTATGAGGAGCGGATGGAACTCGCCGTCGATCCGCGCGCCATGGAAAGCCTGCTCGCCTTCTGGGCCGATGCGGGGGTTGAGGCGTCGTACGCGGACGATCCGATCGATCGCCTGGCCGAGGGCGCGGCCCTGCTGCGCGCCCGCAAGGAGGCGACCGCCCCGGCGGTCGTCGCCCCCGTCGCCACGCCGGCCTTCGGACGCGGCCCCGACCTGGGCGCCGCCGTGGCCGAGGCCCGGGCCCTGGCCGCCGCCTGCGCCGACCTGCCCGCCCTGGCCGCCGCCATCGCCGCCTTCGACGGCTGCCCGCTGAAGACCCAGGGCGCCCGCCAGGCCGTGGTCTCGCGCGGTCCCGCCGACGCGCCGCTGATGATCATCGGCGAGGCCCCCGGCGCCGACGAGGACCTGCAGGGCGCGCCGTTCGTCGGCCGGGCCGGCCAACTGCTGGACCGCATGCTGAAGGCCGCCGGCGTGCTGGACCGCGCCTTCGTGACCAACACCGTCTTCTGGCGCCCGCCGGGCAACCGCACCCCCACCCCGCAGGAGCAGGCCGTGTGCGCGCCGTTCCTGGAGCGGGCGATTGCGCTGGTCCAGCCGAAGATCCTGCTCCTCGTCGGCGGCGCCTCGGCCAAGAGCCTGCTGCGCCGCGACGAGGGCATATTGTCGCTGCGCGGACGATGGTTCGAATGGACGTCCAGCGACGGCCAGAACGAGCTTCCGGCCTTGCCCACCTTGCATCCGGCGTTCCTGCTGCGCCAGCCGGCGGCCAAGAAGAAGGCCTGGGCCGACATGCTTATGCTCAGCGAGAGGCTTGATCGTCCCGAGCGTCCCAATTAGAGATTCGGGCGACCAGTTGGACACGGGACGCGTCGGGGAGCCTCGTCGAGGCAAGGGCGCGCAAAATGCATTGCAGCTTTTGGCTCGCCCCCTGGCCGTCATCTCGGCCTTCGTACTCTGTCTTGCGGCCGCTTTCAGCGCCCCCATGAGCGCCCATGCCTCGGCGCTGGAACCGCTGTCCGAGGCCGACGCCCGCTTCTATCGCGCCGCCTTCGCCGCCGCCGACCACGGTGATTTCGACGCCGCCGAGGCCGCCCAGGCCAACGCCCGCGACAGGAGCCTGCGCGGCCCGCTGGACTTCGCCCGGATCATGCATCCGACCGCCCACGCGGCCACCTATGACGAATTGAGCCGCTGGCTGGAGTCCTACGGCGACCAGGCCGGGGCCGAGCGGGTCTACGCCCTGGCGGTCAGGCGCAAGCCCGCCCGCGCCGCGCCGCCGAAGCCCCCGGTGCTGTTCGTGGCCAGCGTGAAGGCCTCCGCGCCCAGCGACCGGGGCCGCGCGGCCCGCGAGGCCTATTATTCCGGCGACGTGAAAAGGGCTCTGACCCTGGCCCAGGCCGCCCGCGAGCCCTGGATCGCCGGCCTCGCCGCCTTCCGGCTGGAGGCCTACGCCCAGGCCCGGACCTATTTCGAACGGGTCGCCGACGACGAAGGCCAGGACGAATGGCTGCGGTCGGCCGCCGCCTTCTGGGCCGCGCGCTCGGCGGCCTCCGGCGGCCAGTCCGGCGACGTCGAGGACCTGCTCGGCCAGGCCGCCCGCGCGCCCAACACCTTCTACGGCATGATCGCCGCCCGGCAGCTGGCCCTGGCCGGCCAGGCCCTGGCCCAGGACGACCCGATCGCCGCCCTGCTGACCAAGGTCTCCTACGAAGGCCCGGACACCGCCTCCCTGGCCCGCCTGCTGGCCGCCGATCCCCGCGCCCGCCGCGCCGCCGCCCTGGCCCAGGTCGGCCGCTGGGCCGAAGCCGGCCAGGAGCTGCGCGCCGGCCTGTCCCTGGCCAGCGACGATCCCAAGGCCCGGGGCGACTGGACCGACCTGGCCCTGGCCCTGAACGAGAAGGCCCCGCTCAACGCCGGCCGCGCGGTCAAGCGAGTCGGCGGCGAGGACTATCCCCTGCCCCCTCTGGAGCCCAAGGGCGGCTTCACGATCGACAAGGCCATGGTCTACGCCCTGGTGCGCCAGGAAAGCCGCTTCGACCCCTACGCCATGTCGGGCGCCGGGGCGGTGGGCCTGATGCAGCTGATGCCGGTGGCGGCCGCCCGCGCGGCCGGCGACGACAAGCTGCTGGCCGACACCTCCCCCCTGCTCGACCCCAGCTTCAACCTGCGGGTCGGCCAGGACTATTTCACCTGGCTGATGGACCGGGGCCTGCAGAGCCCCGACCTGTTCCGCGCCGTCGCCGCCTATAACGGCGGCCCGGGCACGCTGATCAAGACCCAGCAGCAGCTGGGCGGCGCCGACTGCGATCCCCTGCTGCTGATCGAGAGCCTGCCGGCCCAGGAAACCCGCAACTATGTCGAGAAGGTCATGGCCTCGTACTGGACCTATCGCAAGCTGATGGGCGCCGAGACCAAGACCCTGGACGCCGTGGCCAGCGGCGCGCGGGTGATCGACTTCCGGCTGGACCAGTAGGCGGCCCGGCGCTCTGACGGTCGCTGACGATGGCTTCCAACGGACTTGCTGAAAGGTCAGCTATGGGTGAGGGTTGGGCGTCTCATAACTAGCTCCGAACCTGACGCGAAATCAGCATCACGCTAGGCGCTCTAGCACCAAGATATCGGTCGCTAAATCAGGAGGGCTATAAATCGCCGCCGCCCCAAGGCGATCGTCTCAACGGGTGTTAGGCTTCGATTAGATCGTCTTCATCCACCCTTAAAAGCGAAAGCAGCTCCAGCACCCGCTGACGGATCTCCGTGACGAGGTCCGCTTGCTCGCCCAGCGCTGAGATCGTTGTCTTAATACGGTCAACTGGGACTGGTGGTCGTTGGTACGAGTAATTCTTCGAGGCCCCGAGCAACTCTTCGCCTTCGATAGACCAAACCCAGTGTACAGCCCAGTTGCGCGCCTGGGCTCGGAGATCGAGGCGATGAGCGATCTGTTCGATCTCGGCCCGGCGCGCCGGGTAGCGAGCCAAGGCCAGCTTCTTCCAGCTTTTGCTGATTGCGGTGAAACCCCAGGCCGTAGACGCAGCGTCCATGTAGGCCTCATGGTCTTTGAGATTCTGTTCGATGACCGCGAAGTCGGAGGAAATTCGACCAAGCGACAGCAGCACCGGATCGGGTAAGACTGGCGAAGTCATCAACGGCTCGGACCAATGGCTGAAGCCCGCAGTTTCTTCGTTTGCCAATAGCGTCCCCAAAGTTGAGCGGCCAGCCGCAAAGGGCGTTATCGCTCACGATGACATGATATCACGCTGAACGGATAAGTCCGCTAAGGGTCGAAAGTGACCCTTACCCTTTAATCCCGTCATTCCGGGCCTTGTGCCCGGAACCCCTGGTTCAGTTCGCACGTGAAGTGCAAGCGGTTCGCCAGCGAACCGCCCCTCCCGCACTTGCGGCGGAAAGAGGGGTTCCGGGCACAAGGCCCGGAATGACGAGCGCATCTTGAGGCGCGGCGCATCCTTAAACCCGCAGCCGCACGGCCTTCGGCTTCAGTCGCCCCAGCAGCGCCTTCAGCGGATCAGTGCCAGGCTTGAAGCCGCCGGCCGCCGCGACGGCATCGCGGGACGCCAGCACGGCCAGGGGACGTCCCGGCAAGCCGAACGGCCCCTGCGCCGCGATCCAGGCCGGCCTGCCGCCGCCGCCCGCCAGGTGGGCCTCGACCGGCGTGCGCCAGGCGTCGGGCAGGACCAGGTCCTCGCCCAGCGCCAGGATCCAGGCGCTCCGGGCCGCCGCGCAGCCGGCCGCCAGCCGCGCGCCGGCGTCTCCCGTCGCCTGGACCACCCGCGCCCCGCTGTCCTCGGCGATGGCCAGGGTGGCGTCGGTCGAGCCGGCGTCGGCGAACACCACCGCCTTGACCAGACCGTCGACGGCGGCCGGCACCAGCAGGGGCAGGACGTGGACCAGGCGCGCGGCGCTGTTGCGGGTCGGCAGGACGACGGTGATCATGCCCCCTGCTTCCGATCCGGCGAAGCGCGGGTCAAGCCGAGACTTGGCCGGCCGAAGCATGGCATAGGCGGGCCATGATCCCTTCCAAGACCTACGCCGCCTTCCTGTTCGACATGGACGGCACGGTGCTCAACTCCATCGCCGTGGCCGAACGGGTCTGGGGCGAGTGGGCGTTACGCCACGGCCTCGACGTCGAAGCCTTCCTGCCCACCATCCACGGCGTGCGCGCCGAGGAGACCATCCGCCGGCAGAACCTCGCCGATATCGACCTGGACCGCGAGGTGGACGCGGTCCTGCGGGCCGAGGTCGCCGACATCGAAGGCGTCGTCCCGATCCCGGGCGCCGACAGGTTCCTGCACGCCCTGCCCGCGACGCGCTGGGCGGTCGTCACCTCGGCCCAGCGCGAACTGGCCCTGCGTCGGCTGGGCGCGGCCGGCCTGCCCATCCCCGCCGTGCTGGTCACCGCCGAGGACGTGACGCGTGGCAAGCCCGCGCCCGACGGCTACGCCCTGGCCGCCGAACGCCTTGGCGTCGCCGCCGAAGCCTGCCTGGTGTTCGAGGACGCCCCCGCCGGCATCCTGGCGGCCGAAGCGGCGGGGGCGGACGTCGTCGTGATCACCGCCGCCCATCGCCATCGGCTTGAGACGACCCATCCCGCCCTCGCCGACTATTCGGACGTCGGGGTCACGGTCAGCGCGGACGGCCTGCGGCTGACGGGAAACCCGGCCTAGAACGAACCCGCCTAGAACAGCGACAGCTGGTCCCCGGCCTTGGCCGGCACGGCGAACTGCGAGAGGTCCAGCGGCGCCAGCTTGCGGTCGAGGCCGAACCGCGTCCGCGCCAGCCTGAAGCGCTGGCTCATCACCTCGGCCACCGGTCCCTCGCCGGTCATCCGCTTGCCCCATTCGGTGCTGTAGGCCGCGCCGCCGCGCATCTGGCGGACCAGGGACATCACCCGCCGGGCGCGGTCGGGATGCTCGGCGGCCAGCCACTCCTCGAACAGGTCCTTGATCTCCAGCGGCAGGCGCACGGCCACATAGCCGGCGGTGGTCGCCCCGGCGGCGGCGGCGGCCTCGAGCACGGCCTCCATCTCGTGGTCGTTCAGCGATGGAATGGACGGCGCGAACATCACCGTGGTCGGCACGCCCGCCGCCGTCAGCTGGCGCACCGCGTCGAGCCGGCGCTTCGGCGTGGCGGCGCGCGGCTCCATGCTGCGTGACAGCCGGTGGTCCAGACTGGTGATCGACACCGCCGCCCGCGCCAGCCCCGCCTGGCCCATCGGCCCGAGGATGTCGAGATCGCGGGTTATCAGGTTCGACTTGGTGATGATCGAGCACGGGTGGCGAAACCGCGCCAGGGTCTCCAGCACCGCCCGCGTCACCCGCAGCTTGCGTTCGTCGGGCTGGTAGGGATCGGTGTCGCCGCCGATATGGATGACCTTGGGCGCATATTTCGGCCTGGACAGCTCGCGCTCCAGCAGCTTGCCCGCCTCGGGCTTGAAATAGATCTTCGTCTCGAAATCCAGGCCCGGCGAATGGCCCAGATAGGCGTGGGCCGGCCGGGCGTAGCAGTAGATGCAGCCGTGGCTGCAGCCGCGATAGGGATTGATCGAGCTTTCGAAGCCGACGTCGGGACTGTCGTTTCGGGCGATGATGGTCCGCGACTTCATCGGCTGCAGCGTGGTGGCGATCTGGGCCGGCTCCTCCTCTTCGCCCCAGCCGTCGTTGAAGGCTTCGCTGACCTGGGATTCGAAGCGCCCGGTGCGATTGGACTTGGCCCCGCGTCCCCGCGCGCTGGACGGCGGGTGACCGGGAAGATTGGCGGGAACGACCATGGGCCGATCATGAACCGATCAAGAGAACATTTCAAGAACGCAAATGCCCGAGCCGAGGCGGACGCCGGACGGTTTCTGGGCGCCCCGCCGCTTTTCCGCGCCGCTCGATCGCCTTCGCTGACAGCCGCGCGGGTTCGTGCCAAGCTTGCCGCGAGGCGCGTCGGGCGAAGGGCGTCCGGCTCCCTCGCAGAGGAGGCTCCCATGACCACCACGCCCGACGACAAGGCCGAAAAAGCCGAAGTCGAAACCCCGCATGTCGCCAAGGTCGGCGTGATCGACACGGGCCACAACGTCACCAGCTTCAACGACGAGCCGATCAACGGCCTCCTGGCCGATATCGCCGACGGCGACGCCTGATCGACGCCAGAGCCGCCGCCTCGCGGATTCGCGAGGCGGCGCTCGCCCCGGGTCTTGCCGAAAACCATCGCTGATTGTCGAAAAACACCTCGCCATCACTTCATGTGACCGTGCGCCCGATAGAAAACAGGCCCGACAGTCAAAAATTACGGCAAGACGTCACACGATCCACAGACCTCCTAAGCTTAACTACAGCTGAGATTTACACCGCGCCATTGCGGCACGGCACGACCAATGCTAGCAAAATCGAAACTGAACCTGATGCGATCCCGCGCGACAGGTTTCGGAAGAGAGGCGGCGAGCTGGACATGAATTCCTCGGACGCGAACCGGACCTCCACCCTGCCCCGCGACCAGACCCTGATCCTGGCGCGCCTGGTCACCGACGCCTCGCGCGCCTTCGATCGCGATCCCGACACGGCGCGGGAACTGGTGCACCGCGCGAGCGAACTCCTGGAGGCCGAGGTCCAGCGCCTGTCCCGCGACCCGCAGACCGGAAGGCTGGCGCCCTGGCAGGTGCGCACCGCGAAGGCCTTCATCGACCAGAACCGCGATCGAAACCTGCAGGTCCGCGACGTGGCCGCGGCGGTTCGCCTGAGCCCCAGCTACTTCTCGCACGCCTTCAAGGAAAGCTTCGGGCAATCGGCCAAGAGCTACATCATCGAGCGGCGCATCGTCCGGGCCAAGCACCTGATGCTGACCACGCGGGACACCCTGGCCCAGATCGCCCTGGCCTGTGGCTTCTCCGACCAGGCCCATTTCTGCCGGACTTTCGGCGGCCTGGTCGGCCAGACGCCCAGCCGATGGCGCCGCGGCCGCCAGGAACGCCCGGCCGATCTTTCGGCCCTGGCGGCCTAAGCGACCACCCCCTCTTGTTCCCGCGTCGCCGAGCCCCAGATTTGAGTCTCCGACAGGAGATCGACTTGCCTTCACCGTTCCAAGGACACGAGGTCGAGGCGCGGCTGCGCCCGGCCGCCAGCGCCTACCCCTTCGACCTTGATCGCGCGCTGTCCTCCGTGGTCGCCCTGGAGGCCCAGGTCCCGGCCGACGCCTTCACGGCCCGGATCCTCGGGACCGAGCGGCTGGGCAACGGCGTGGTGATCAGCGAGAACGGCCTGGTGCTGACCATGGCCTATCTGATCACCGAGGCCAGCCAGGTCGTGCTGACGCTGAACGACGGCCGGCGCGTGGAGGCCCACGTGCTGGGTTTTGACAGCCAGACGGGGCTGGGCCTGGTGCAGGCGCTCGAGCCTCTGCGCTTGCCGGCGCTGCGCCTGGGCGCCTCCAAGGGCCTGGATCCCGGCAGCCCGGTCGTCATCGCCGGGGCCGGCGGACGCGCCCACGCGGCCGCCGGCCAGGTACTCACCCGCATGCCCTTCGCCGGCTACTGGGAGTATCTGCTGGACGAGGCGATCATCACCGAACCCGCCCACCCGCATTGGAGCGGCGCGGCCCTGATCGGCCCCGAGGGCGAGCTGGTCGGCGTCGGCTCGCTGAGCCTGGCGGGACAGTCGCGCGACGGCCGCGCCAAGCCGATGAACCTGTTCGTGCCCGCCGAACTGTTGCCGCCGATCCTGGACGACCTGGCGCGCGGCAAGCCGGCCCATCCGCCTCGCCCCTGGCTGGGCGTCTTCGCCCAGGAGACCGAATCCCACGTCGTGCTGGTCGGCGTTTCGCCAGGAAGCCCGGCCGCCCGGGCCGAACTGCGCGCCGGCGACCTGATCCTGGCCGTGGCCGGCGACGAGGTCTCCGACCTGGCCGAGTTCTACACCGCCCTGTGGGACCAGGGCCCCGCCGGCGTCACGGTCCCCCTGCGGATCCAGCGCGAACAGGACGTCTTCGAGGTCGAGATTCGTTCGGTCGACCGCAACGCCCTGCTGAAAAAGCCCCGGCTCAACTAGCCGAGCCCGGGCCCGATCACGCCTCCGCACGCCTCGTCCCCGACGCCACCGGGCGGCGAAGAGACCGGCGACGGCCTGATGGGCGAGCTTGACCTGGCGAGCAACCTGGAGCACATCCGCGACGTCCGTCGTCAGGTCGCCGACCGGACGCCGACCCGGGCGGGGCGTCGGAGCGCTCGCGAACAAGCCCGTCACGGCCGAGCCGCCGGCCATCGCCTCGTTCCGGGAGGAAGCCCCCATGTCCATCGCGCTCAAGCGTTCGGTCCGCCTGATGATGGGCGCGCTGGCCCTGGCCCTGGCCTCGCCGACGCTGGCCTGCGCCGCCGACAAGACCCCGCCGCCCCGGGTCGCCAACGGCCTGGCCAAGACCCCGCCGATGGGCTGGAACAGCTGGAACAAGTTCGCCTGCAACATCGACGAGCAGACCGTCCGCCGCATGGCCGACGCCATGGCCGGCAACGGCATGAAGGCGGCCGGCTACGAATACATCGTGATCGACGACTGCTGGCACGGCCCGCGCGACGCCGGCGGCTTCATCACCCACGACGCCAAGCGCTTTCCCAGCGGCATCAAGGCGCTGTCCGACTATGTGCATTCCAAGGGCCTGAAGTTCGGCATCTATTCTGACGCCGGCCGGCTGACCTGCGGCGGCCGGCCCGGCAGCCAGGGGCATGAGTTCCAGGACGCCAAGACCTATGCCGACTGGGGCGTGGACTATCTGAAGTACGACTGGTGCTCGACGGGCACGCGCAACGCCGAGGAGGCCTATACCCTGATGGCCGACGCCCTGCGGGAAACCGGCCGCGACATCGTCTTTTCGATGTGCGAGTGGGGCACGGCCAAGCCGTGGCTGTGGGCCGCGAACGTGGGCAACCTGTGGCGCACGACCGGCGACATCACCGACAAGTGGGACGGCAAGCATGACTACTCGCTGGGAGTCCTGCCCATCCTCGACGTCAACGAACCGCTCCATCCGTTCGCCGGACCGGGCCACTGGAACGACCCGGACATGCTGGAGGTCGGCAATGGCGGCCTCACCAACACCGAATATCAGTCGCATTTCAGCCTCTGGGCGCTGATGGCCGCCCCGCTGATCGCCGGCAACGACATCGCCAACATGGACGAGGCCACCCGCGCGATCCTCCTGAACACCGACGTCATCGCCGTGAACCAGGATCCGCTGGGCGTCCAGGGCCGCCGTGTCCGCGACGACGGCGACCTGGAGGTTTGGTCCAAGCCGCTGGCCGACGGCAGCCGGGCGGTGATCCTGTTCAATCGCGGCGCGGCGACCCAGACCATCGCCGTGAACTGGACCGAGCTGGGCTATCCGGCCAGCCTCCAGGCCGAGGTCCGCGATCTGTGGGCCAAGAAATCACTGGGCAAGATGAAGGGGCGGTTCGCCGCGCCGGTGGCCTCGCACGGCGTGGTGATGGTCAGGGTCACCCCCTAGTAGCCTTGTCCGAACGCTTGCGATAAAGCCGGCGCGTGACCCGCTCGCCGAGCCTTGGCCGGACCTGGACCCGCGGCGCCTTCCTGGCGCTCGCGATCCTGGCGCTTGCCTTGAAAGTCCTGGCGCCCGCGGGCTTCATGACGTCGGGCGAGCCGAGGAACGGCCTGCCGTTCGCCCTGGTCCTCTGCACCGGCCAGGGGCCGCTGGTCGTCCAGCCGGGCGACGCCCTGGACCATCACGACAAGTCGCCCGCCGACAAGCCGGGCCATGACTCGCCCTGCCCCTTCGCCAGCCAGGGAACGGCCGCGCCGCCGCCCAGCGCGCTGGCGGTCGCCAAGGTCGAGTTCGTCGCCTATCGCCCGACGGCCGTGGCCCGCGCCGTCGATCCCGCGCCCGGCCGCGGCCTGGCCGCGCCGCCCTTGCCGGCCCGAGGTCCTCCCAGCCTGCTGATCTAGCGCCCGGCCGCCCTGGCGGCCGGCCCGCTCGCGCGGCCCTCGCCCGGCTCCTGCCCGGCGATCGCCTTCGCGCGTTGCGTCCCCGCACCGTTCAGCCCGCCCACGGCCGCGCCCCGTCGCGCGCCGAAGGACCCAGATCAGATGAAGTCTCTCCTGCTGGCCACCACGGCCGCCCTTTTCGCCCTGCCCGGCTTCGCGCTGGCCGCCCCGGACGACGACCAGTCCGCCCGCGAAGTCAGCTCCGTCATCGTCACCGCCCGCCCCGACCCGGAAGATCCGCCCGTGGTCGCCGCCGCCCGCCGGCGGCTGTCCGAAACCCCGGGCGGCGTCTCGGTGATTTCCCAGGAGTCCTACGCCAACCGCCAGGCCCTGGCGCTGGACGACATGCTGCGCGACGCGCCCGGCGTCTACGCCCAGCGCAAGTGGGGCGGCGACGTGCGCCTGTCGATCCGCGGCTCGGGCATCGGCAACGCCAGTCACAATCGCGGCCTGCTGCTGGCCCAGGACGGCGTGCCGCTGAACGAGGCCGACGGCTTTGGCGACAGCCAGGTCGCCGATCCGCTGAACACCCGCTTCACCGAGGTCTATCGCGGCGGCAACGCCCTGCGGTTCGGCGGCGCCCTGCTGGGCGGGGCGATCAACATGGTCACGCCCACCGGCCGGGACGCCGGGTTCGAGGAGCAGGTCCGCCTCGACGGCGGCTCGTACGGCCTGCTGCGCGAGCACCTGGCCCTGGCCCGCCAATCCGGCGACTGGGACGTCTACGCCGCCGCCACCAACCAGACCGGCCAGGGCTGGCGCTCGCAGAGCCAGCAAAACATCCAGTTCGGGTCCCTGAACATCGGCCGGAGCTTCGGCCAGGACCGCGAGGTGCGCTTCGTCGTCAACGGCTCCAACGTCAGCCAGGAGATCCCGGGCTCCCTGACCCTGGCCCAGTTCGACGCCAATCCGCGCCAGACGGCCGCCGCCAGCGCCGCCAACGACCAGGGCCGCAACCAGCGCGGCCTGCGCGGCTCGCTGCGCACCTCCTGGCGGCTGGACGACCACACCATGTTCGAGGGCGCGGTCTATGCGGTGTGGAAGGACCTTGACCACCCGATCTTCCAGGTCATCGACCAGCAGAGCCGCAACTACGGCGCCTTCGGCCGGCTGGACTGGGATGGCGTGCTGGGCGGGCGCAAGGCCGACGCCTATCTGGGCGCTTGGTACCGCCAGGGCGACCTGGACTCGGCCTTCTACACCAACGTCAAGGGTGCGCGCGGCGCCTTGCAGTCGCTGTCCCTGCAGAACGCCAAGGCGGCCGACATCTTCGCCGAGGGCCGGGTCTTCGCCACCGAGCACCTGGCCCTGGTCGGCGGCCTGACCTGGGGAACCGCCAAGCGCGACTATCGCAGCTTCGCCGTCCCCGGCGTGGCCGCCACCTTCAACCTGGCGACCGGCAAGGACTACGCCTGGGTCTCACCGCGCGTCGGCGCGCTGTGGCAAGGCGACGACGGCTCGCAGGTCTTCGCCAACGTCACCCGGTCGGTCGAGCCGCCGAACTTCAGCGCCCTGTCGCCGACCAATGTCGGCTTCGCCCCGGTGCAGGCCCAGGAAGCCTGGACGGGCGAGGTCGGCGCGCGCGGCCACCGCGGGCCGTTCACCTACGACGTGACGCTGTATCGCGCCCATCTCCAACACGAACTGCTGCAGTTCGCGGTCGACAGCCAGCACCCGGCCGCGACCTTCAACGCCGACCGCACGATCCACCAGGGGATCGAGGCGGCGGTCGACTGGACGCTGGCCCCGCGCTGGCGACTGCGCCAGACCTGGACCCTGTCGGACTTCCGCTTCGACGGCGACGCCCAGTACGGCGACAACCGCCTGCCGATCGTGCCCAAATCCTTCTACCGCGCCGAGCTGCGCTATGGCGCCGCCGGGGGCTGGTTCGTGGCCCCGTCGGTCGAGTGGTCGGCCTCCGCCCCATGGATCGACTACAGGAACACCAAGGCCGCCCCGTCCTACGCGATCCTCAACCTCAACGCCGGCTGGACGCTGAACGACAAGGTCGCGCTGTTCCTCGACGCCCGCAACCTGGCCGACAAGGCCTATGTCTCCAACGTCCAGGCCGCCACGGTGTGGACCCCCGCCACGGCCGCCGTCTGGCCGGGCGACGGCCGCTCGGTGTTCGGCGGCGTCACCGTGTCGTTCTGACCCCCTCTCGCCCTGAAGACAGGATCCCGATCATGAAACCCTTCCTCGCCGCCCTCGCCGTCGCCGCCCTGGCCCTCCCGTCCCTCGCGAGCGCGGCTTCGCCGGCCGTCAAGGTCACGGACGCCTGGTGCCGCGCCGCGCCCAAGGGCGCCCTGGCCGGCGGCTGCTACCTGACCCTGACCGCCGGCGCCGACGATCGCCTGGTGGCGGTCGAGACCCCCGCCGCCGGTCGCGCCGAAATTCACACCATGTCGACGGACGGCGGCGTGATGCGAATGCGCAAGCTGGCCGACGGCGTCGCCCTGCCCGCCGGCAAGCCCGTCGTCCTCAAGCCCGGGGCCGAGCACCTGATGATCATCGGACCGAAGATCGCGCTGACGCCCGGCGCCAAGGTCGCCCTGACCTTGCGCTTCAGGAACGCCGCGCCGGTCACCGTGGCCGCGCCGGTCAAGACCGCACCGCTTCCTGCGATGAACGGCATGTCGATGGAGCATCACTGATGCGGCCCTGGAAAGCCGTCGCCCTGGCCGTAGCCCTCGTCGGCGCGCCCCTGGTCTCCTGCGACAGACCGGCCACCCCGGTCAGCCAGCGCTCGACGATCCAGATCGGCGGGCCCTTCCAACTGGTCGACATGAACGGCCGGCCGGTCACCGACAAGTCGCTGCTGGGCAAGCCCACGGCGATCTTCTTCGGCTTCACCTATTGCCCCGAAGTGTGCCCGACCACCATGGCCGAGATGACCGCCTGGCTGAAGGCGCTGGGACCGGACGCCGACAAGCTGAATGTGGTCTTCGTCTCGGTCGACCCGGAGCGCGACACGCCCGAGCAGCTGAAGCTCTATCTCTCCAACTTCGACCGCCGCATCCAGGGCTTCACCGGCACGCTGGAGGCCGTCGCCAAGACCGCCAAGGCCTATCGTGTCTACTACCAGAAGGTGGCGACCGACGGCGGCGGCTACACGCTGGACCACTCCTCGGCCATCTACCTGTTCGACGCCAAAGGCCGGTTCGTCGAGCCGATCGGCTACGGCGGCCCGCCCGAGCGTGGCCTGGCTCAGTTGAAGGCCTTGCTGAAGACTTAGAACCGGAACTCGCTCTCAAGGTTGTCGTCCCGGCCGCAGCGTAGTGGAGGGCCGGGATCCAGGGCGGCTGCACTGTATCCGCCCAGTCCCCTGGATCCCGGACAAGCGCTGCGCGCTTTCCGGGATGACAACGATTCGGGGTTCTAATTTCCTGAAGAGCCCGCCAGGCGATGCGGCGCAAGGCATCAGTCAAAAAACGGAGGAAGGTGGAGGCCCGGCCCGGAATCGAACCGGGGTGCACGGATTTGCAATCCGCTGCGTCACCACTCCGCCACCGGGCCATCCGGGTCAACGCAAGCTGCGTCGGCGAAGAGGTCGGTTCGAATACAGGAGCCCGCCGCGCTAGGCAATGGCCATGAGCGGGTTGATTACAGGGTTGCTCAGCGGGGTTTCTCGAGCAGCAGGGCCTTGGTCAGGAAGGCCTGGTCCCGTCCGGCCACGCTTAGGCCCGCCGCGCCGAACAGGGCCGGCAGGTCGGCCTGGGCGTAGGTCGAATAATAGGGCTCGTGGAAATAGGCCGGGAAGGCCTCCAGCAGCCGCGACAGGTCGGGCTCGTCGACCGGCTGCACCGAATCGGCGAAGGCCAGCACCCCGCCGGGCTTGAGCACCCGGGCGATCTCGGCGGCCACGATCGGCCGCACCCGCGGCGGCAGTTCGTGGAACAGGTAGACGCAGGTCACGGCGTCCAGGCTGGCGTCGGCGAACGGCAGGGCCTCGGCGTTGGCCTGCACCCCGCCCCGGCCCGAGCGGCTGCGAGCGGCGGCCAGATAGGCCCGCGACAGGTCCACGCCGGCGATGGCGGCCCGGGGGAAGGCCGCGTCCAGGTCCGCCAGGAACGCGCCCGAGCCGCAGGCCAGATCGACCACCTTCAGTCCGCGCTGGTCCTGGCCCCGCCAATGGCGGGCCAGCAGCGACAGGGCCCGTCGGCGCATGGCCCCGGCCGCGCCGGAGAACAGCGCCTCGACCTGGGCCTCGTAGCGGCGGGCGCTGGCGTCGGTGAACCAGCCGCCCGACTGGTAGTGGAAATTCTGCCGGTAGTAGTTGGGATAGCTCTCGGTCCCGGGCTCCTCGCGCACCTCCACGCCGTCGCCCCGGCGGCGGCGCTGGTCGACGGCACGCGCGTCGGCGATGACGTCCAGCGCCTGGCGGAAGGCTTCAGCCGGGTTGCCCGGCCCGTCCCCGGTCGGCGGATAGAGGCCAGCGGCGACGTCGGCGGCGTCCTTGTCGAAGGCGGTCAGATAGGCCTTGCGCAGCCGGGCGGTCGAGACCGGCGGGCCCTGCGGTTCGAACCGGGTCTTGGCCTCGCCGCGCGTCGGCTGGGCCAAGGCGCGGGTGACGCTCCCGGCCGCCGTCCACCAGGCGGCCTTGACCGCCGCCCTGGCCCGCTGGCTGGCGCCGTCCAGCGTGAACGCCCCGCGGCCCTTGGGAATCTCTTCCCGGGGCTCGCCCGGCTTGGCGGATCGCTCGTCCATGACCGTCTCCAAGACGGCCTCTCCCGAGGGAGAAGGACTCGTCTACCGCGAAAACACGCCGACCAACTCAATATGGGGTGACCACAGGAACTGGTCCACCGGCAAGACCCGCTCCAGGCGGAAGCCGGCCTCGGTCAGCACCTTGGCGTCGCGGGCGAAGGTGGCCGGATTGCACGAGACGCCGACCACGCGGGCCACCTTGGACTTGGCGATCTCGACATGCTGCTCGTAGGCCCCGGCCCGGGGCGGATCGAGTACGGCCACGTCGACCTTGTTCAGCTCGGTCGACAGCACCGGCCGGCGGGTCAGGTCGCGGGCCTCGGCGGTGATCGCCTTCAGGCCGTTGGCCGTGCCCAGAGCGCCCTTCAAGGCGGCGATGGCCGGGGCGGAGCTGTCGGCGGCGTAGACCCCGCCGATCTGCGCCAGGCGGAAGGTGAAGGTGCCCACGCCGCTGAACAGGTCGACGATCCGCGAGGCGCCCTGGGCCGCCTCGACCGCGAACTCGACCATGGCTGTCTCGGCCTGGGGCACGGCCTGCAGGAAGCCGCCGGCCGGCAGAGCGACGACGGCCGGGCCCAGCTTCACCATCGGCTGGCGGGCCATGTAGATCATCTCGCCGGCCAGGGTGACCCGGGCGAAGTCGTGCTCACCGGCGATCATCGCCGCGCGGACCCGGGCGTCGGCCGACAGGCCGCCGCTCTTGGCCTCAACGCCGGTGACGTCGATGTCCAGCCCCGTGGCGGTCAGGGTGACGTGCAGGGTCGGGGCCGACTTGGGGTGCTCCAGGAACGGCGCGGCCAGCCGGGCCAGGGCCGGAAAGGCCGCGACCAGCTTGGGGTTGGACACCGGGCAGGTCTCGATCCGCGCCAGGTTCCACGAGCGGCGCTCCTTGAAGCCCAGCCGCGCCCCGCCCTTGCCGCCCCGGGCGTGCAGAGCGACGCGGCGGCGCGAGGCCGGCGGCGAGGCGAAGGTCGGCAGCACCTCGGTCTCCAGCCCCTCGCGGGCCAGCTGGAACCGCACCTGCTCGCGCTTCCACTCCAGATAGGGCGCCGCGTCCCAGTGCTGGAAGGCGCAGCCGCCGCAGACGCCGAAGTGCGGGCATGGCGGCGCGACGCGATCGGGGCTGGGCTCCAGCACCTCGACCAGTTCGCCGCGATTGCCGGTCATCTCGGCGGTGATCCGCTCGCCGGGCAGGGTCAGGGGGACGAAAGAGCCCTCGGCGATGCCGTCGCCCTGGGCGCCGACCGCCTGGATCCTCAGTTCACGCATGGACAGTCCAATTCACCTGGCGGAACCTTCACCGGTCCGCGCCATTTTCTGTTATGAAGGTCGGGACGGCGCCCGCCATGCCCGCGCCATGATCGACACGGACAAGATTTCGGACGCTCCCATACCCTATTCGGAGCGGATGCGCGTGAACGAAGATGAACGGGTCGCTCAACGTCCGTTCATCAAAGACTTGGCAATTTAGGTCGCAAGGCGGGTCCGACTCTCGGCGGCCCCGGTCGGAGGAGTTTCTCATGATGTTCAAGACCGTTCTCGGCGTCGCCGCCGCGGCCGCCCTCGCCGGCGCTCTGGCCCCGACGATGGCCTCGGCCCAGGCCTATGGCGCCTACGGCAACGCCGGCGCCTACGGCGGTGGGGGCGCCTATGACAATAACGGCTATTATTACGATCCCTGCCGCCGCAGCACGACGCAGCGCGGCACGGGCGGCGGCCTGGCCGGGGCCGGCATCGGCGCGGCGATCGGCAGCGGCGTGGCCGCCAAGGGCGCCCGCACCGAAGGCGCCGTGCTGGGTGGCGTGCTCGGCGCGATCGCTGGCTCGGCCATCGGCCGCAACTCGGCCGCCTGCTCCCCCGGCGCCGCCCCGCCTCCGCCGCCCCCGCCGTCGTACAACCAGGGCGCCTATAACAGCTATGACCGCCCGGACGACGGCTACTATCGCGACAGCCGCTACGGCGATCGCGACTACGACCGCCGCGACGGCTACAGCTACGAGTCCGAGCGCTCGTACAGCGTGACCGACAGCCGGGCCGACGCCAACGGCTGCACCCTGGCCGAAAGCCCGATCTACCTGCCCGACGGCCGCACCCAGAAGCGCTTCGTGCGGGTCTGCCCCGACGCCTCGGGCCGCTACCAGGTCGTCGACTAGGCTAGTCGTTTCTCATTCGATCCTCTTGGGGCCGTCGGCGTTCGCGCCGGCGGCCTTTTTGCTGGCTAGGCCTTCACCGCCCACAGCAGGTGCTCGACCTGGCCGTCGCCGCCGGTGATCGGGCTGGGCGCCACGGCCTTCACGGTCCAGCCCGCCGCCTCGACGAAGGCGCGCACCGAGGCGATGCAGTCGGCGATGACCTGCGGGTCCTTGACCAGGCCGCCCTTGCCCACCCGGTCGCGACCGGCCTCGAACTGCGGCTTGATCAGGCTGACCAGGTCAGCGCCCGGCGCGGCCAGGCGCAGGGCCACCGGCAGGCACTTCTCCACCGAGATGAAGCTGACGTCGCTGACCACCAGGCTGGGCGCCTCGTCCAGATGGCCCTCGTCCAGCGTCCGGGCGTCGACGCCGGAGCGATCGACCACGCGCGGATCGGCGGCGATGCGGGGGTGCAGTTGCTCGCGGCCGACATCGACGGCGTAGACCTTGGCCGCGCCCTTCGACAGCAGCACCTCGGTGAAGCCGCCGGTCGAGGCCCCGACGTCCAGGGCGACCCGGCCCTCGACGGCGATCGGCCAAAGCTCCAGGGCGTGGGCCAGCTTCAGGGCGCCGCGCCCGACCCACGGAAAGGCGGCGACGCCCTCCAGCACGGCGGTCGGCTCCAGTTCCTGCGAGGGCTTGGTGACCACCTTGCCGTCAGCCTTCACCGCCCCGGCCTCGATGGCGGCGCGGGCCTTGGCCCGGCTGTCGAACAGGCCGGTCTCGACCAGCAGGATGTCGGCGCGTTTGCGTTTCATCGGCGGCCTGTAGCACGACTTGCGGTCGGCGCGCCTTCCGGTTCACAGTGATCACCGTTCACCGACGCGCCCGAGACGTCGGGACGCCCGAGGAAACCCGATGGACACTCGCCATGGCCTGACCGCCGCCGCGCCGGCTTCGGAGGCGTCCTGGACGCCCGACGCCACCGAAATCGCCGAACGCATCCGAACCAAGGCGGTCAGCGCCGTGGAGGTTGTCGAGAAGGCCGTGCGCGACGCCGAGGCCCTGGACCCCGCCCTGGGCGTGCTGGTCACCGCCGACTTCGAGCGGGCGATCGACAAGGCGCGTCGCCTCGACCAGGGGCGGATGGACCCGGACGCCCTGTTCGCCGGCGTCCCGTTCCTGGTCAAGGACCTCAACGACTATGTCGGCCTGCCCACCCGGTCGGGCTCGCGGTCCATGCTGGGTTCGCCGCCCGCCGCCGCGCAGGACGCCTATTGCGACGCCTTCGACCGGGCCGGGCTGGTGGTGATCGGCAAGTCGGCGACCCCGGAATACGGCTTCCTGCCGACCACCGAGCCGGTCGCCTTTCCGCCCACCCGCAACCCGTGGAACCCGGCGCACAGCAGCGGCGGCTCGTCCGGCGGCGCGGCGGCCGCCACGGCGGCCGGGATCGTGCCCTTCGCCCACGCCAACGACGGCGGCGGCTCGATCCGCATTCCGGCGTCCTGCTGCGGCCTGTTCGGGCTGAAGCCGTCGCGCGGCCGCATGTTGCCCAGCCGGCCGCCGTTGCGGGCGGTCGACCTGGCGGTCGAGCACTGCGTCTCGCGCAGCGTCCGCGACAGCGCCGCCCTGTTCGCGGCCACCGAGCAGGCCGCCGGCCCCCTGCCCGCCATTGGCCGGGTGGCGGGGCCGAGCCCGCGGCGACTGCGGGTCGGGCTGGTCACCGAAACCCAGCTCGGCGTCCAGCCGGACGCCGAGGTCCGCGCCGCCGCCGAGGCCGCCGCCAGGCTGATGGAGTCGCTGGGACACGCGGTAGAGCCCGCCCGGTGGCCGACCAATGGCCCGGTCTTCGCCCTGGACTTCCTGGCCGTCTGGGCCAGCGCCGCAGGCGAGCTGGTCGATTTCGTCGCCCAGGCGATCGGCCGCCAGCCCGACGAGACCCTGCTGGAGCCCTTCAGCCTGGCCCTGGCCGAACTGCTCCGCGGCCTGCCGGCCGGCGGGCTGGAGCAGTCGGTCGCCCGCCTCGAGGCCGACGCCCGGGCCTATGACCGCTGGTTCGAGCGCTACGACGTGATCCTGTCGCCAGTGTTGGGCCAGCCGCCCGCGCCGCTGGGCTGGGTGGCGCCGACCGTCGCGATCCCCGACCTGACCGAGCGGCTGAACGCCTATGTGGGCTACACCACCCTGCACAACGTGGCCGGCGCGCCGGCGATGAGCGTCCCGCTGCACTGGACCGCCGACGGCCTGCCGGTGGGGGTCCAGTTCGCCGCCCGGGCCGGGGACGAGCGGACGCTGTTCGAACTGGCCTACGAGCTCGAGGCGGCCCAGCCGTGGGCGTGGCGGCGGCCGGGGGTGAGCTCGGCGAACTAGCGCCTCCCCCCGTGGGGGAGGTGTCGGCGCAGCCGACGGAGGGGGGAGTGATCGGCCGGCGCCGCGACCTGGATCGTCGATCCTAAAACTCCCCCCACCGATCGCTGCGCGATCGCCTCCCCCACGGGGGCAGGGCTATCGCATATAACCCAGGAGTGAGAGCAGGAAGGTTTCATCCCATCCGGCGCGCTTGATCTTGGTCT
>NZ_JBWKPX010000045.1:0-25967 GCF_059418465.1 Caulobacter sp. GW821-FHT09A05 | reverse complement strand
GCGCAGTGCGCTCGCCCCTGGGTCCCGGCTCTACGGTCCGCCAGGCGGACCTTCGGCCGGGATGACAACTGAAAATCGACGATCCAATAGAGTCCGCACCCTAGACCCGCGCCATCCCCATAGGCCTGGCGCAGTCGCGGCAACGTCGGGCGGTCGGCGCCTGTCCGGCAAGCTCGACCTGAAAACTTGGCCGGCCGATCCGTCGATGCCGCGGACGACCTCGACAAGCCCCGCTTTAGAGGAGAAGTATGCCGCCTTTCGTCGCGGGAGGACGCCCGCGCGTCGCATTGGGGTCGTTTCTTGAAAACGCTGTTCTTTACCGCCTCCGCCCTCGCCCTCTCGCTGAGCTTCGGGGCGGCCCTCGCCCAGGAGCGTCTTCCCGTCCAGGCCCCGCCGACCCCGCCGATCGCCGCCGCCCAGGACGTGGCCTATCCCGGCGTGCTGAAGCTGTCGGTCGACGCCACCGACCTGGACCGCAAGATCTTCCAGGTCCGCGAGACGATCCCGGTGGCCAAGCCCGGCCCGATGACCATCCTCTATCCGCAATGGGTCCCCGGCGGCCACTCGCCCCGCAACGACCTGGACAAGCTTGCTGGTCTCGTCATCACCGCCAACGGCAAGCCGCTGCCGTGGACCCGCGACCCGGTCGCCGTCCACGCCTTCCACTTCGACGTGCCGGACGGCGCGACCGAGATCCAGGTCAGCTTCCAGTTCCTCACCCCGGTGAAGCCGGACGTGGGCCGCATCCTGGTCACCGACGACATGCTGAACGTGCAGTGGCTGCAACTGGGCTTCTACCCGGCCGGCTACTACACCCGCCGCATCCAGGTGGAGCCGACCGTCAAGCTGCCGCAGGGCTGGGGCTTCGGCACCGCCCTGGAGAAGGCCTCGGGCGACGGCCAGACCACCACCTTCAAGACCACGACCTTCGAGACCCTGGTCGACTCGCCGATGTTCGCCGGCCGCTATTACAAGCAGGTCGACCTGGACCCGGGCGCGGCCGTGCCGGTGCGCCTGAACATCGTCGCCGACAAGCCCGAGCTGCTGGACATCAAGCCCGAGGCCCTGCAGGCCCACCGCAACCTGGTGCAGCAGGCCTACAAGCTGTACGGCTCGCACCACTACGACCACTACGACTTCCTGCTGGCCCTGACCGACAAGATGGGCGGCATCGGCCTGGAGCATCACCGCTCCAGCGAGAACGGCGTGGTTCCCAAGTACTTCACCGACTGGGACAAGACCTTCGTCGGCCGCGACCTTCTGGCCCACGAATACACCCACTCGTGGAACGGCAAGTTCCGCCGCGGCGCCGACCTCTACACGCCGACGCTGAACGAGCCGATGCGCGACAGCCTGATGTGGGTCTATGAGGGCCAGACCCAGTACTGGGGCAACGTGCTGGCCGCCCGCTCGGGCCTGCAGACCAAGCAGCAGGGCCTGGAGTCCCTGGCCGCCACCGCCGCCCTGTACGACACCCGCGCCGGCCGCCGGTGGCGCAACGTGCTGGACACCACCAACGACCCGATCATCGCCAACCGCAAGCCGGCCTCGTGGACCAGCTGGCAGCGCAGCGAGGACTACTATTCGGAAGGCCAGCTGGTCTGGCTCGACGCCGACACGCTGATCCGCGAGAAGACCGGCGGCAAGAAGTCGCTGGACGACTTCGCCAAGGCCTTCTTCGGCGTCGAGAACGGCTCGTACGTGGTGCTGACCTACGACTTCGACACCGTGGTCCAGACCCTGAACGGCGTGGTCCCCTACGACTGGGCGACCTTCCTGAAGACCCGCATCGAGGGCCTGTCCGAGCACGCCCCGCTGGATGGCCTGACCCGCGGCGGCTACAGGCTGGTCTATACCGACACCCCGACCGAGTTCTTCAAGGCGGCCGAGACCAAGGGCAAGATCGTCAATCTCAGCTATTCGCTGGGGATCACGATCGGCAAGGACGGCGTGCTGTCGGCGGTCAACTGGGACACCCCCGCCTTCAAGGCGGGCTTGACGGCCGGCGAGACGATCGTGGCGGTCAACGGCACGGCCTATTCCGACGACCTGATCAAGGACGCCGTCAAGGCCACGGCCAAGGCCGACGCCCCGCTGGTCGAGCTGCTGGTCAAGGACGGCGAGCGCTACCGGACGGTCAAGGTCGACTACCACGGCGGCCTGAAGTACCCGCGCCTGGAGCGCATCGAGGGCACGCCGGCGCGGCTGGACGACATCTACGCGCCGAAGAAGTAGGCGGTAGGGTCAGGAACGATGAAGGGGCCGCGGGCGGGGACGCCGGCGGCCTTTTCCTGGCTGCTCTCCGACGCGATGGCTATCCTTGGAGGTGTTCGAGCTTGCGGCGTGGGTGAAGTCGCGCTGAGGCTGTGGGAGAGGTCGGGCGCCCTCCCAAATTGCCAGAGCACGCCATGGGCACCTTGTTCTACAAGATCTCCGGGTTTCCGCTAGGTAGCGCCCGATCTGTCGCGATAGCGAGAAGCGCAATTTATTGCATTTATTTGGGACGGGATCAGTGAAGAAGTTTATTCTTGTAATATCACTTCTGTTTTGGTGCTCGGTGTGTTGGTTTATACACTATATTATTCTTGGTATGTACGATTATAAAAATGCTCCACGCATTGTTAATGCTCTGATTGTGGGGGCTTTTGGTGGTCTGTGGGGTGTGGGAAATATTTACATCAAGAAGATTATTTATAAGTAATGATGGACCTCGGGGCTGAGGACGCGCCCTCGTGGCAAACGCTCCGCGAAAAAGGCGCGGGTCGCGTCGTGAGAGCATGTCCCCGGCCCGCAGCGCGACGATCACCAGTCATCCACAGCAGAGGGCGGACCGGGGGCGTTGGGGCCGGTGGCGCGGGGCGGTCGAGCGCGGGGGAATCCGGCCATGGCGTAACCCTGTGGCGACCTTGGGCGGTCTTGATGCCGCCATCAGTTCCGTGGAAGACAGCTTGAGCTTCAGCACGGCTTCGATCTTGATCGAAGCCGTGCCATCAGGCTGTCTTCGTTCTCCACTCCACCGCGAGTCCTCCATGAACCGTATCGCCGGCCTGGTCCTGGGCCTTTCCCTGCTGTCGAGTCCCGTCCTGGCGCAGGAGGCTTCGGCCCCGCCGCAGCTGGCCGCCGCCGTCGACACCAGCAAGACCCTGGCCGAGGGCCAGGCGTTCCTGGCCAAGAACGCCAAGGCGCCGGGCGTGGTCACCACGGCCTCGGGCCTGCAGTACAAGGTGACGACCTCGGGCCCCAAGACCGGCAAGGCCCCGAAGCCGGGCGACATCGTCAAGGTGCACTACGAGGGCAAGCTGCTGGACGGCACGGTGTTCGACAGCTCGTTCCAGCGCGGCCAGGCGGCGATCATGCCGGCCGAGGGCCTGATCCCAGGCTGGCTGGAGGCCCTGCCGATGATGCACGTCGGCGACGAATGGACCCTGTGGATCCCGGCCAGCCTGGCCTATGGCGAACGCGCCGCCGGCCCGATCCCGGCCAACAGCGTGCTGGTGTTCCGGCTGCAGCTGATCGACATGCTGGCGGTGGATTAGGCCCATCTTCCCTCTCCCCTTGCGGGAGAGGGTGGCCCCGCGGAGCGGGGTCGGGTGAGGGGTCAAAAGGCCTGACCGCAGCGATCAGCCGAAAGATCGGTCGCGGCGGATTTCACTGGAGAGACCCCTCATCCGTCGGCTTCGCCGACACCTTCTCCCGCAAGGGGAGAAGGATCTAAGCCCGCGACGTCATCAGCGGCTGGATCCTCGTCCCGAAGTTCTCGACCCCGGCCACGAAGTCGTCGAACACCAGCAGCACCCCGGCCGTGCCCTCGACGGCGGCGACCTCGTCCAGCATCCGCGCGACGCTTTCGTACGACCCCACCAGCGTGCCCATGTTGAGGTTCACAGCCGATTCCGGGGCCGCCAGCTGGGCGGTGTTGGTGGTCGCGCCGGCGGCGGCGTTGGGCGCGGCCTGGTTGGTCAGCCAGGCCAGGGCCTCCTGGTCGGCGCCGGCCCGGTAGGCCTGCCACTTGGCCATGGCCGCCTCGTCGGTCTCGTCGGCGATGATCATGAACAGGATGTAGGAGGCCACCTCGCGGCCGGTCTTGTCGGCGGCGGCCTTGAGCCGGTCGTTGACCCCGCCGAACGCGGTCGGGGTGTTGGTGCCCTTGCCCAAGGCGAAGCTGTAGTCGGCGTACTGGGCGGTGAAGGCCAGGCCCTCGTTGGACGAGCCGGCGCAGATCAGCTTGGTCTGCTCGGGGTGCGGGCTGACCCGGCAGTCGGTCATCTGGAAATACTTGCCCTTGAAGTCGCTGACCCCGGTGTCGAGCAGCTCGCGCAGCACGGTGGCGTATTCGGCCAGGTAGTTGTAGCGGTCGGTATAGTGCTGCTCGCCCGGCCACAGGCCCATCTGGTCGTATTCGGCCTTCTGCCAGCCGGTGACCAGGTTGATGCCGAACCGGCCCGGGGCGATCGAGTCGATGGTCGAGGCCATGCGGGCGACGATGGCCGGCGGGATGGTCAGGGTGGCGGCGGTGGCGAAGATCTTGATCTTCTCGGTCACGGCGGCCAGGCCGGCCATCAGGGTGAAGCTCTCGAGATTATGCTCCCAGAACTGGGTCTTGCCGCCGAAGCCGCGCAGCTTGATCATCGAGAGCGCGAAGTCGAAGCCGTATTTCTCGGCCTTCTGCACGATCTCCTTGTTCAGCGCGAACGACGGCATGTACTGCGGGGCCGCCTCGGAGATCAGCCAGCCATTGTTGCCGATCGGGATGAAGACGCCGATTTCCATATCAATTCCCCTCTAGGATCTTCGTGCGGCTGTCATCCCGGACAAGGCCCGAAGGGCCGCCGATCCGGGACCGCCGGAAGCGCATGCGTTCAGGCGTCGGTCCCGGATCTTCGCGCTGCGCGCTCGTCCGGGATGACAAGGTTGGTTGGATGGTCATGCCGCTTCACCGCTCAGGAAGCCGACGACGCGCGCGTTGAACGCCTCGGGCGCGGTGACGGTGAAGCCGTGGCCGCCCCAGGGGGCGATGTCGAGCACGGCGTTGGGCAGGCGTTCGGCCAGGCGGCGCGAGCAGCTCAGCGGCACCAGCATGTCGTCGGCGCTGGCGCTGACCAGCACCGGGCAGGCGATGCGGGGCAGGGCCTCGTCGATGTCGAAGTCCAGCAGGGCCTGGATGCGGGCGCGCATGACGTCGGGATCGGGGAAGCCGTGGATGTGGTGGACCTCCTCGGCCTCGAGGCGGGCGTTGTTGGCGCTCAGCCAGTCGGCCGGATAGAGGAAGATCGGCTGGGCGTGGACATAGGCGGCGATGCCGGTGTTGTTCAGCAGGGCCAGGCGGGTGTCGAAGCAGCGCCTGATGTGCGGGTCGGGCCGCGACCAGCCGTTGACCACCACCAGCTTGTCGACGCGGCCCGGATGGTCCAGCGCCATCGCCAGGCCGGCGTTGCCCCCCGCCGCGTGGCCGACCACATGGGCCCGGTCCAGGCCCAGGGCGTCCATGACCTTGACGATGTCGTCGCCCATGGCGGCCACCGTGTGCGGGTCGGTCAGGGTCCGCGCGCTGCGTCCCGTGCCGCGGTGGTCGTACAGCACCACCCGCAAGCGGCTCAGCAGCGCCTCCATCTGCGGCACCCAGAAGGCGCCGGAACCGCCCAGGCCGGCCGACAGGATCACCGTCCGGCGGCCGGCGGCGGGACCGCCGTGGACCTCGTAGTACAGGCCGTCGACAGTTCCGCTCTGCATCATTTCTTGCCGATGTGGGCGACGCTGGCGATCTCGACCACGAAGCCGGGCTTCACCAGGCCGCACTGGATGCAGTAGCGGGCCGGCTTGTCGCCGGGGAAGTACTCGGCATAGACCTTGTTGATGGTCTGGTAGTTGGACCAGTCGGTCAGGAAGATGTGGTTCATGGTCACATCGTCCATCGTGCCGCCGGCGGTCTCGATGACCGACTTGATGGTCTCCAGCACCTGGCGGGTCTGGGCCTCGGCGTCGTCGGGAAAGGCGACGTTGTTGTCCTTGTCGAAGGCCAGGGTGCCGGAGACATAGACCACGCCGTCGGCCAGGGTCCCCGGCGAGAACGGAGCGATCGGCGTGCCCGTGCCGGGCGGGATGATGACGGTCTTGGGCATGTGGTTCTCCAATCTCGGTTGTCATCCCGGAAAGCGCGCAGCGCTTGTCCGGGACCCAGGTGAACCGCACCGCCTTCGCCCAGTCCCCTGGGTCCCGGACAGCCTCTGCGAGGCTTCCGGGATGACAACGGATTTGCGGCTTGTTCTTAAGCTTCCCGCTGCCCCACCGCCCCCTTGAAGTCCGCCGTGGTCGAGACCCAGCCGAAGAACTTCTCGATGTTGTAGAGCGCCGCCTGCTGCACGAAGTCGGGGCCCGCCTGGTGGGTGGCGTCCTCCAGCACCGTGCCGAAATATTCCAGGAAGAAGCCGTCGCGCAGGGTCGACTCCACGCAGACGTTCGTCGCGATGCCCACGAACACCAGGTGGCGCACGCCGCGCGAGCGCAGCACGCTGTCCAGCTGGCTGTTGAAGAAGCCGCTGTAGCGGGTCTTGTGCAGCACGATGTCGCCGGGGGCGGGTTTCAGGTCGTCGACCAGCTCGTAGTCCCAGCCGCCCTTGGCCAGCAGCTTGCCCTGCAGCTCGGGCCGGGCGCGCATGGTCTTCAGGGCGTTGGACTTGTGCCAGTTGGGCGAGCCGGGGCCGCCGGCCTCGACATAGTCACTGTCCCAGCCGTTCTGGAAATAGATCACCGGCATGCCCGCGCCGCGGGCCACGTCCAGCACGCCCTTGATCTTGTCGATCACCGCCGCCGCGCCGCTGATGTCGAAGCCGGCCAGGTCCAGATAGCCGCCGGGCGAGGCGTAGGCGTTCTGCATGTCGATGACGATCACCGCGGTCTTGTCGACCGGCAGGGCGATCGGCTCGGGCCGGGCCGGCAGCATCAGGGTGTCGGGTGTCGTCATGAAGCTCGTTCCCGCGGGGGTGAGCGACGCAGGTAAGACCATCGCGGAGCGGGGCGCAATCGATCGATGATCGGCGAACCACAATTGCCCCGGCGGGCGCCTAAGTCTTGGGCTAATTCAGAAACGACTTACTAGATCCGGCTTGCTCCGGGGGCGGTTCCATATTCAGAGACGTCCCCAAATTCCCGTCATTCCCGCCCTTGTGGCGGGAACCTCTCTATCCGCCGCAGGTGCGAAGGTGTGGCGCGCCAGCGCGCCAAGGCGCTTCACCGTCAGCTGAACCAGGGGTTCCCGCCACAAGGGCGGGAATGACGAGGAGATTTGGGTGCGTCCGCCTCAGGCGTCCTTCCCCTCGTCCCCGTCGTCATCCGGGCGGCGCAGCGACAGGGTCAGGACGCAGACCAGGCCGCTGGGCCGGTAGTCGACCCGCGCCTCGCCGGCCAGGTCGGATTTCAGGGTGGCGGCGATCAGGCGCGAGCCGAAGCCTTTGCGGGCCGGCGGCGACACGGTGGGGCCGCCGCGCTCCTCCCAGTGCAGGGTCAGCCGATGCGGCGCGCCGGGATCGACGTGCCAGACCACCGTCACGGTCCCGCCGGGCAGCGACAGGGCGCCGTACTTGACCGCGTTGGTGCCCAGCTCGTGGAACACCATCGACAGGGCCAGGGCGGCGTTGGGCGTCAGGGCCACCGGCGGGCCGGCCAGGACCGTCCGGTCCAGATAGGGCTCGAGGGTTTCCTCCAGGATCTCCGTGAGGTTGGCGCCCTCCCAGACGCTCTGGGTCAGCAGGTCGTGGGCCCGGGCCAGGGCCATGATGCGCTCGTTGAAGGCCTGCAGGCCGGGGGTGTCGGCGGGACGGCCCAGGCTCTGGCGGGCCAGGGACTGCACCGTGAACAGGGTGTTCTTCACCCGGTGGTTCAGCTCGTTGATCATCAGTTGCTGGCGCTGGTGGGCGCGCAGCTCCTCGGCCTCGCGGGCCCGCAGCTGGACGGAGGCGTCGTGCAGGGCCGCGCGCACCTCGGCGATCTCCTGGAAGCGATCCGGGACCTCGGCGATCTCCTCGCCCGCCGCCACGGCCCTGGCGTCGGCGCTCAGGCCGCGGACGGCCGCCGAGATGTCCCGCGAGACCGTCAGGGCCACCGCCGCCCCGATGATCAGCAGCACCAGGCTGGCCAGGGTCAGTCCGCCCGTCGACGACCAGTTGGCCCGGCTGAGCTCGGTCCGGGGCACGCCGACGATGAAGGACCAGCCGCTGGCGGGCGAGCGGCTGAAGGCCGAGAGGGTGGGGGTGCCGTCCAGCGTATGGCTCAGCGTGACGCCTTCGTTGCCCCGCGCCATGGCCGCGCGCATCTCGCCGCTGACCTTGTGGCCCAGGAAGCGGTCGATGTCCTTGGACCGCGCCACCACCGAAGCGTCGCGGTCGACGATGCTGGCCGTCCAGCTGGGCGGGATGGTCTGGTCGGTGAAGATGGTCGAGAAGGCGTCGGGCGTCTGGACATAGGCCAGGTCGTGCAGCCTGCCGTCGACGATCACCGGCATGTCGATCGACACGAGGGCCGGGGTCTGGCCGTCGTCCTTGCGCAGCATCAGGTTCGACACCGAGGTGCGGCCCGCGCGGATGGTCCGCCAGCGGTCCTCCGACAGGCGGGCCCGGGGCGGCGGGACGCCGGGGGCAAGGTGGGTGTCGACCAGCCGCCGGTCGCCGTCGATCAGCACGATCCAGCCGTCGCCGCCCTGCACGGCGGCGCGGGCCTGGCGCTCGAAGGCGGGGATGTCGCCGGCGATCAGGGCCGGCGACACCGCCAGGGTCTGCAGGATGCTCTGGCCCTGGCCGATCCGCCCGTCGGTGGCCAGGACCAGGGCGCGGGTGGTGGCGATCAGCTGCCGCTCGTACCGGGCCCGGCTTTCGCCGAACTCGGCGCGGGCCAGCAGGGTCATGAAGAGGACCGCCGGCACCACCAGGCTCAGGGCCATCAGCAGCAGCCGTCGGCGCACGGTGCCGGCGGCGGGCCAGGGATGGTGGGATACGGGGGCGGAGGCGACCGGGTCTGGCAAGGGCGGACGGGCTCATCCTGCGGGCTCGACGCAAGAGAAGGCGGCGGCCGCGTCGGGTCAAGCGGTTAGCCGGCGGGCGATGCGGCAACCTTCGGTGGCGCGACGGGTTCCCTGATCACCCACGGCAAAGATGCCGGGGACTTTAGGGAGACTTCACAGCATGCGTATCGTCACCATCGCCGCCGTCGCGGCCCTCGCCCTCGGCGCCGCCGCCTGCGGCGAGAACAAGGCCGAGAAGGCCCAGGAAGCCGCCGCCGCCAGCGACGCCGCCTCCGCCGCGAGCAAGCAGGCCTCCGACGCCGCCGAGACCGCCGCCCAGGCCAGCGCCACCGCCGCCGCCACCGGCGACGAAGCCACGCAGAAGGCCGCCGGCGACCAGGCCGCCGCCGCGGGCGAGCAGGCCGAGAAGGCCGGCGACCAGGCCGAAAAGGCCGGTGAAAAGGCCAAGGACGCCGCCCACTAGAGACGCCTCCAGCTTCGAGAAGGGTCGGCTCCGCCAGGGGCCGACCCTTTAATTTCGCGCGGGCGGAGCAAAGGGGGCGCGGGACGCGTTGTCCTCGCATGCCCAAAACCCGCAAGCCCCGCCGCAAGGCGACGCCCGCCGACGCCTTCGCCCTGGCCAGCGCCAGCGCCGAACTGGCCCAGGCCTCCCTGCGCGTGATCGACGCCCGCACACCGATGATCGTCGCGGCGGCCAGGGACCCCATGCGGGGGAACTACGCCGAGCTGACGCGGATGGTCTCCGAGAAGCCGCTGGCCTTCGCCCAGGGCGCGGCCGCCGCGGGGCCGGCCTGGCTGGCCATGGCGGCGGAATCCAACCGTTACCTGGCCCAGGCCTGGAAGACGCCGCGTCGCGGCCTGGCGCCCGCCCTGGACGCCTCGCTCGGCGCGATGGCCTTCTGGGCGCGGATGATGTCGCTGGGCGTGGCCTGGCAGTCGGCGATGCTGGCCCCGATCCACGCCACGGCCACGGCCAACGCCCGGCGCCTGGGGGGCAAGGCCTGACCGGGCCAGCCTTCGGTCGATGGGCGGACAAGGCGTTTTCCCCCTAGCCGCGCGCCGGAATTACCCCACATCCTGCTATTCAACCCGAAGGCGACGCAGATCGCCTCGGACCGCGCGAGGAGACCCCATGTCCGGACCGACCCCAGGACCCGCCCCAGGACCCGTCATTGATTTCGACCGCCTGACCACCCTGGGCGACGTCGCCCGCTATCACCGCGAGGTCCGGCCCGAGGCGACGGCCCTGGTGTTCGAAGGCCGCGCGACGACCTTCGAGGCGTTCGACCGCCATACCGACCAAGTGGCCAACGCCCTGCTGGCCGAGGGCTTGGCCAGGGGCGACCGCATCGCCTATGTCGGCAAGAACAGCGACCACTACTTCGAGCTGCTGTTCGGCGCGGCCAAGGCCGGCGTGGTGCTGGCCCCGATCGGCTGGCGGCTGGCCCCGCGCGAGATCGCCTACATCCTGGGCGACGCCGAGGCCCGCATGGTGTTCGTCGGCCCCGAGCTGCTGGCCCATGTCCGCGACGTGGCCGCGCTGATGCTGGACCACCCGGTCGTGGTCGCCATGGAGGCCAACGATTACGGCCACCCGGTCTTCGAGGCCTGGCGCGACGCCTTCGGGGGCGAGCGGCCGGACGTGGCGATCACCCCGGCCGACGTCGCCGTCCAGCTCTACACCTCGGGCACCACGGGCCAGCCCAAGGGCGCGATGCTGACCCACGCCAACATCCTGGCCCCGCGCCGGCTGGCGGCCCAGGCCGACCTGGACTGGAACCGCTGGGGGCCGGACGACGTCAGCCTGGTGGCCATGCCGGTGGCCCATATCGGCGGCACGGGCTGGGGCGTGGTCGGGCTGGTCAACGGCGCCAAGGGCGTGGTGGTCCGCGCGTTCGACCCGGCCCGGGTGCTGGACTTCATCGAGAAGGACCGGGTCTCCAAGATGTTCATGGTCCCCGCCGCCCTGCAGGCGGTGGTGCGGCAGCCCCGCGCCCGCCAGGTGGACTACGGCCGCCTGAGCCACATCCTCTACGGCGCCGCGCCCATTCCGCTGGACCTGCTGCGCGAGTGCCTGGAGGTGTTCGGCTGCGGCTTCGTCCAGCAGTACGGCATGACCGAGACGACCGGCACGGTGGTCTATCTGCCGCCCGAGGACCATGACCCGGCCGGCAACGCCCGTATGCGCTCGGCCGGCCTGCCCATGCCCGGGGCGGAACTGAAGGTGGTCGGCGAGCACGGCGAAACCCTGCCGCCGGGCGTGGTCGGCGAGGTGGCCGTGCGCTCGCCCGCCAACATGGCCGGCTACTGGAAGCTGCCCGAGGCGACGGCCGCCGCCCTCGACGCCGAGGGCTGGCTGCGCACCGGCGACGCCGGCTATCTCGACGCCGACGGCTACCTGTTCATCCACGACCGCGTGAAGGACATGATCATCTCGGGCGGCGAGAACATCTATCCGGCCGAGGTCGAGAGCGCGGTCTACGGCCATCCGCACGTGGCCGAGGTGGCGGTGATCGGTGTGCCCGACGACACCTGGGGCGAGGCGGTCAAGGCGGTGGTCGCCCTCAAGCCCGGCGCGCCCGAGGACCCGGCCGACATCATCGCCTTCGCCAAGGGCCGCATCGCCGGCTTCAAGGCCCCCAAGACCATCGACTTCGTCGGGGCCCTGCCGCGCAACGCCTCGGGCAAGATCCTGCGGCGCGAACTGCGCGAGCCGTACTGGGCGGGCAAGGGCCGGCGGGTGAACTAGTGTCCGGACCGGCTCGGCCACCTCTCCGTTGTCATCCCGGACAGCCTCTGCGAGGCTTCGGGATGACAACCGGATTTGGTCGCCACGCGTAAGGAGCCGAGGGCATGGCCGCCGACGCCGGTCGCATCGCGAGCCTGATCCGGCGGCTCTACCAGCCCGAGGGCGGGCCGCGCGTCGATTTTCGCCAGCCGTCCGGCGAGCCGGCCCTGGTCGCGCCGGACTCGGTCTCGTGGCGGGTGTTCAAGAACCCGGTCTCGCTGTTCGTCGGCGGGGTGGCGGCGGTGGTCCTGGAACTGACCGAGCCGCGCGTCCGGACGGGGGTCTGGGAGCATTCCAGCTTCCGGACCGATCCGTTGCCGCGCCTCAAGCGCACCGGCCTGGCGGCGATGGTCACGGTCTATGGCGCGCGCTCGGTCGCCGAGGCGATGATCGCCGGCGTGCGCCGGATGCACGACAGGGTCGCGGGCGACACCCCGGCCGGCGCGGCCTACCGGGCCAACGACGTCGCGCTGCTGGACTGGGTGCAGGCCACGGCCAGCTTCGGCTTCCTGGAGGCCTATCACGCCTATGCCCGTCCGCTGGACGCCGCCGACCGCGACCGGTTCTACGCCGAGGCCGCCCCGGCGGCGGCCCTGTACGGGGCGGTCGGCGCGCCGGCCTCGGTGGCGGACTGGGAGGCGCGGCTGGCGGCCATGCTGCCCAGTCTGGAGCGGCACGAGATCGTGTTCGAATTCCTGGACCTGATGCGCAGGACGGCGATCCTGCCGGCCCCGCTGCGCGGCCTGCAGGGCGCCCTTATCCGGGCGGCGGTGGCGATCACCCCGCCAGCTGTGCGCGAGGTCGTGGGGCTGGGCGCCGACTGGGACCTGGGGCCGGTCGAGCGGCGGCTGGTGCGGCTGGCCGGGGCGGCCGCGGACCGCCTGCCGGTGAAGGGAACGCCGGCGGTGGAGGCCTGCCTGCGGATGGGGCTGCCGGGGGATTATCTGTATCGCTAGCGGCGGCGATCACTTGCCCCCTACGGACCGCTTCGCGGTCGTCTTCCCCCAGAGGGGGAAGAGCCTAAGCCGCGAAGGCTCCGCCCCCTATGGGGGCGGACAGACCGCGCAGCGGTCAGGTGGGGGCAAGTGAGTGTGATCTCGCCGTCCCCCTCAATCCGTCCGCGCCTGGTGCTCCACATGCCCTTCGCGGACCTCGGTGCGGGAGAACACCTCCTCCTGGCCGTCCTGCAGCAGTTCCTCGGCGTCGGCCTTGTCCTGCTCGGCCTGGGCCAGGACCAGGCGCAGGGCCTCGACCTCGGTCGGGGCCTCGACCACGACGCTGCGCAGGGGGGCTTGGGGCGGGGCGTCGCCGAGGCGGACATCGATGCGCCAGAGCGTGGTCATGGGAGCTTCTCCGAGGTTGAAGGCGCGGGGGCGCCCCTCAGATAACGCACCATTGCACCAAGCGGCGTTTCTGGCGAGGTTGCGGCGATTCAGTGCGGGAGGCGTCATGACGACGGGTGGCGGGCGACAGGGTCCGGGGCGGCGAGGCGTGGACCGGCGGGCGGTCCTGGCCGGCGCGACGGGCCTGGCGGGGTTCGCCCTGGCCGGGGCGGGGGCGGCCCGCGCCGCCTCGCCCCGGGTCGAGGCCCTGCTCGCCCGGATGACGATGGAGGAGAAGGCCGGCCAGCTGTCGTGCTATTCCGACATGATCCGGCCGCCGGTGGGCGACATCAATCCGCTGGTCAACCAGCGCAACACCCAGCAGATCCTGGCCGACGTCCGGGCGGGCCGCATCGGCGTGCTGATGAACGGCGTCGGGGTCGAGGGGGCTCTGCTGGCCCAGACCGCCGCGGTCGAGCAGTCGCGCCTGAAGATTCCGCTGCTGTTCGCCGCCGACGTGATCCACGGCTTCAAGACCGTCTATCCGATCCCCCTGGCCGAGGCCGCCAGCTTCGACCCGAATCTCGCCGAGCGCACGGCGCGGGCGGCGGCGGTCGAGGCCTCGTCCTACGGCAACCACTGGACCTTCGCCCCGATGGTCGACGTGGCTCGCGACCAGCGCTGGGGCCGGGGCGCCGAGGGCTCGGGCGAGGACGTGTTCCTGGGCGAGGTGATGGCCCAGGCCCGGGTGCGCGGTTTCCAGGGCCGCGACCTGACCGCGGCCGACAGCCTGCTCTCCACCGCCAAGCACTTCGCCGCCTACGGGGCGGTGGCGGCGGGGCTGGACTACAACACCGTCGACCTGTCCGAGGAGACCCTGCGCGAGGTCCACCTGCCGCCGTTCAAGGCCGCCTTCGACGCCGGCTGCCTGGCGGTGATGTCGGCCTTCAACGATATCAACGGCGTGCCCTCCACCGCCAACCGGCGCCTGCTGACCGACATCCTGCGCGGCGAGTGGCGCTTCAAGGGCGTGGTCATCTCCGACTACACCGCCGACCAGGAGCTGGTGGCCCACGGCTACGCCGCCGACGACAAGGACGCCGCGCGCCTGGCGATCCTGGCGGGGGTCGACATCAGCATGCAGAGCGGCCTCTACAGCCGCTACCTGCCCGAGCTGGTCGCCCAGGGCCTGGTCCCGATGGCCGCGGTCGACAACGCCGTGCGCCGGGTGCTGAGCCTGAAAGAGACCCTGGGCCTGTTCGACCGGCCGTACCGCTCGATCGACGCCAAGGCCCAGGCCGCCAACACCGCCACCCCGGCCATGCGGGCGCTGTCGCGCGAGGCCGGCGCGCGGTCCATCGTGCTGCTGCGCAACGACGGCGGCCTGCTGCCGCTGCCGGCCCGCGGAAAGAAGATCGCCCTGATCGGGCCGTTCGCCGAGGACCGCGACAACATCCTGGGGCCCTGGGCCTTCTTCGGCGACAAGAGCCTGGGCGTCGACCTGGCCACCGGGATCCGCGAGGCGATGGCCGATCCCTCGCAGCTGATCGTCGCCAGGGGCTGCGACGTCGAGACCGCCATCCCCGGCGGCTACGACCAGGCCGTCGCCGCCGCACGGGCCGCCGACGTGGTGTTGCTGGCGGTCGGCGAGAGCCAGAACATGTCGGGCGAGGCCCAGTCGCGCACCGAGATCGGCCTGCCGCGCGTCCAGCAGCAGCTGGCCGAGCTGGTCGGGGCCACGGGCAAGCCGATGGTGGTGCTGCTGCGCCACGGCCGGGCCCTGGTGCTGGAGGGGGCCGTCAAGGCCGCCCCGGCCGTGCTGGCCACCTGGTTCCTGGGCACCGAGACCGGCCATGCCGTCGCCGACGTGCTGTTCGGCAAGGTCAATCCGTCGGCCCGACTGCCGGTCAGCTTCCCGCACGAGAGCGGCCAGGAGCCCTACGCCTACAACCACCGCACCACCGGCCGTCCCGCGCCCCAGGCCGACGACAGCCAGGAGTACAAGGCCCGCTGGCGCACCACCCGCAACGAGGCGCTGTACCCGTTCGGCCACGGCCTGTCCTACACCAGCTTCGCGCTCGGCGACGTGCGGCTGTCGACCACCCGCCTGGCCTGGAACGACAAGCTCTATGTCACGGTCAATGTCGCCAACACCGGCAAGGTCGCCGGCGAGCATGTGGTCCAGCTCTATGTCCGCGACCGGGTGGCCAGCCGTACCCGGCCGGTGCGCGAGCTCAAGCGCTTCGTGCGGGTGGCGCTGAAGCCGGGCGAGCGGCGCGACGTGCGCTTCAGTCTGGAGCGCGGCTCGCTGATGTTCGTCGGCGACAACGACCGCTGGATCGCCGAGCCGGGCATGTTCGACCTGTGGGTGGCCAACAGCGCGGTGGACGGGCTGGCGGCGAGTTTCGAACTGCTGGGGGCTTAGGGTTCCCCAAGCTCCGCTCATCCCGGCGAATGCCGGGACCCAGATGGACTGGCTTCGAGCCGGGTTCCTCTAGCGCTGAGCCCTTCCAATCAACCCCACCGCCATGGGATCTGGGTCCCGGCATTCGCCGGGATGAGCGGAATTTTTTGGGAGTAGTTTGACATCCCACCCGCCACCGATCATTTATCCTACAAATCACAGTCCCAGAGTCGCGAGGCCCCATGACCGCCGCCACCCCCATCCGCGTGGCCTTGATCGGCCTGGGCAAGATCGCTCGCGACCAGCACCTGCCGGCCATGGCCGGCGACCCTCGCTTCGCGCTCGTGGCCATCGTCAGCCGCCACGCCGAACAGCCGGGCCTGCCCAGCTTTCACACCTTCGACGCCCTGCTGGCCAGCGGCCTGGCCTTCGACGCGGTGGCCCTGTGCACGCCGCCGCAGGTGCGCCACCGCCTGGCCCGCCAGGCGCTGGATGCCGGCAAGCACGTGATGCTGGAGAAGCCGCCGGGCGCGACGCTGAGCGAGGTCGAGGACCTGCGCCAGGTCGCCGAGGCCCGGGACGTCACCCTGCAGGCCACCTGGCATTCGCGCTACGCCCCGGCCGTCGCCCCCGCCCGCGACTGGCTAGTGGGCAGGACGATCACCGCCGCCCGGATCAACTGGCGCGAGGACGTCCGGGTCTGGCATCCGGGACAGGACTGGATCTGGGAGCCGGGCGGGCTGGGGGTGTTCGACCCCGGCATCAACGCCCTGTCGATCGCCACCGCCGTCCTGCCGCGCCCGTTCTTCCTGACGGAGGCGACCCTGCATGTGCCCGAGAACCGCCAGTCGCCGATCCAGGCCGAACTGGCCTTCGTCGACACCGCCGGCGTGCCCGTCACCGCCGCGTTCGACTTCCTGCAGACCGGTCCGCAAAGCTGGGACATCGAGGTCGACACCGACGGCGGCGCCCTGCGCCTGTCGCACGGCGGGGCCCGGCTGTGGATCGACGGCAAGTTGGTCCACGAAGAGCCCGAGGCCGAGTATCCGGGTCTCTACGCCCGCTTCGCCGAGCTGGTCGCCGCCGGCCAGTCCGACGTCGACGTGACGCCGCTGCGCCACGTGGCCGACGCTTTCCTGCTCGGCCGGCGGGTCGCCGCGCCCGCTTTCATCGAGTAAAGGCGCCGGTCTGAAGCTTTCGGCGCAACGACCTTCTTGCATAATCATTGGGCGCGACGTTAGGTACCGGCCAGGGGTATGGGGCCTTCGTGCGGCGAAGTGGGCCCATGGGAGAGACGCGTGAAGTTCCTGGACGCTCCGTTGCCGCCGCCGCTGGTCGCGGCCCTGCGCGCGTGCCGGCCGCACCTGATGGCCGCCGCCGTGTTCAGCGCGCTGATCAACATCCTGTTGCTGGCCCCGACCATCTATATGATGCAGGTCTACGACCGGGTCGTGCCGACCGAGGGCCGGCTGACCCTGCTGTACCTGACCCTGGTGGTGGCCTTCGCCCTGGGCACCCAGACGGCCCTGGAGTCGGTGCGGTCGCGCCTGCTGACCCTGGCCGGGCTGCGCCTGGACCGGCTGCTGGCCGGCGGCATCCTGCAGAAGCTGATGAGCGCCATGGCGCCCGGCGCCTCGGCCCAGGGCATGCGCGAGTTCGACATCGTGCGCCAGGCCCTGTCGGGCCCGGTGGCCGTGGCCGCCTTCGACATCCCGTGGACGCCGATCTACGTGCTGGTCGCCTTCATGATCCACCCGGCCCTGGGCGTGATGACCATCGCCGGCGGGGCCCTGCTGGTGGTCCTGGCGGTGTTCAACGAGCGGGCCACCCGCGCGCGGGCCCGCGAAGCCTTCGTCGCCCAGTCCCAGGCCTACGCCTCGCAGGAGGCGGCCGCCGCCAACGGCGAGGTGGTGCGGGCCCTGGGCATGCGCGGCGCCCTGCGCGAGCGCCAGCTGGCCGACCGCCGGGCCGGCCTGGACCTGTCGGCCAAGGCCCAGTTCACGGGCGGCGGCTATTCGGCGGCCACCAAGTTCACTCGCATGTTCCTGCAATCGGCGGCCCTGGGCCTGGGCGCCTGGCTGGCGGTGGACAAGCAGATCTCGGCCGGGGCGATCATCGCCGCCTCGGTGCTGATGAGCCGCGCCCTGCAGCCGATCGAGCAACTGGTCGGCTCCTGGGCCGTGGTCGGCCAGGCGCGCGGCGCGCTGAACAACCTGATCAAGCTGTTCCCGCCCGGCCGGGGCCTGGAGGTGTCGGGCACCCAGCTGCCCGCGCCCACCGGAGCCCTGGCCCTGGAGCAGGTGGCCGTGCGCGCCCCCGGCGAGGGGCCGGTGCTGCTGCGCGGCGTCAGCCTGCGCCTGACTCCGGGCGAGGTCCTGGGCGTCATCGGTCCCAGCGGCGCGGGCAAGACCACCCTGGCGCGGGTGGCGGCCGGGGCGGTGACGCCCGATCTCGGCACGGTGCGCCTGGACGGCGCCAACCTGGCCGACTGGGACGGCGACCGGCTGGGCCGCTACATCGGCTACGTGCCGCAGGACTCGGGGCTGCTGGCCGGCTCGATCAAGGACAACATCTCGCGCTTCGCCATCTGGGCCGGCGGCGACCCGGCGATCGTCGACGCCGAGGTCGTGGCCGCGGCCCAGGCGGCGGGGGTGCACGAGCTGATCCTGCGCCTGCCCAAGGGCTATGACACGACCCTGGGCGCCGGCGGGCGCGGGCTGTCGGCGGGCCAGGCCCAGCGCGTGGCCCTGGCCCGGGCGCTCTACGGCCAGCCGCCGCTGCTGATCCTGGACGAGCCCAACTCGGCCCTCGACGCCGACGGCGAGGCGGCGCTGAACAACGCCATCCTGGCCGCCAAGGCGCGGGGCGCGGCGATCCTGATCGTCGCCCACCGCACCGGCATCCTCAACATCGCCGATCGCCTGCTGGTGCTGCGCGAAGGCCAGGTCGAGATGGTCGGCCCCCGGGGCGAGGTCGTGGCCAAGATGGCCGCCGCCGCCCAGGCTGCGGGCAAGGCCGCCCCCCAGCCCGGCTCGACCGTCACCCCCCTGCAGGCCGCCAAGCCATGACCGACACGACCTTCCAGGACGCTCCGGCCGCCGGGACCACCGGCGAGGCCGCCGCCAAGATCCCGCCGCGCCTGTCGGACGATCCGGTCCGCATCATCCGGATCGGGGCGGGGGTGGCGGGCCTGTTCTTCGTCGGCTTTCTCGGCTGGGCGGCGCTGGCGCCGCTGGACGCCGGCGCCTACGCCCACGGGGTGGTCGCCGTGGCGGGCAACCGCCAGGCGGTGCAGAGCCGCGAGGGCGGGGTGGTCACCACCATCCGGGTGATCGAGGGCCAGAGCGTGGTCAAGGGCCAGATCCTGGTGGAGCTGTCGGCCTCGGAGCTGCGGGCCAGCGAGCGCGGCATGACCGGCGAGGTCCTGACCCTGCTGGCCCAGCGCGCCCGCCTGGTCGCCGAGCGCGACCGCCTGCCGGCCGTGGCCGCGCCGCCGGAATTCGCCGATCTGACCCCCGAGGACAAGCCCCTGGCCGACGACGCCCTGCGGCTGCAGCGCCAGCAGTTCCAGGCCCGCCGCAGCTCGCTGCAGACCCAGCGCGGCGTGCTCAACCAGCGGATCCTGCAGCTGAGCCAGCAGAGCAGCGGCGCCGAGCGCCAGCTGGACGCCAACCGCGAGCAGCAGAAGCTGATCGAGGAGGAGCTGAAGGGCGTGCAGGAGCTGGCCGCCAAGGGCTTCGCGCCCAAGACCCGGGTCCTGGCCCTGCAGCGCAGCGCCGCCTCCCTGACCGGCGAGGACGGCGCCTATCGCGCCCAGATCGCCCGTTCGGCCGAACAGATCGGCGAGACCAAGCTGCAGACCCTGTCGCTGGAGCGCCAGATGATGGAGGAGGTCTCCGGCCAGCTGCGCGACGTGCAGGTGCGGCTGGACGACCTGCAGCCCAAGGTGCTGGCCGCCCGCGAGCAGCTGGCCCGGGCCACGGTCCGCGCCCCGTCCGGCGGCAAGGTGGTGGGGCTGAACGTCTTCACGGTGGGCGGGGTGGTCGCGCCCGGCCAGACCCTGATGGAGATCGTGCCCCAGGACCGCCGGCTGGTGATCCAGGCCAAGGTCTCGCCCAACGACGCCGACGACCTCAAGCCCGGCCAGAGGACCCAGATCCGCTTCACCTCGTTGCACGAGCGCGACCTGCCGCTGCTGAACGGCACCCTGACCGAGCTGTCGGCCGACAGCTTCACCGACGAGAAGACCGGCGTGCAGTACTTCCGGGCCGAGGTCTCCGCCCCGCCGGAGGAGCTGGAAAAGATCCGCAAGATCCGCGGGACCCAGTCGGGCCTTCAGGCCGGCCTGCCGGTCGAGGTGCTGATCCCCCTGCGCAAGCGCTCGGCCCTGGCCTATCTGGTCGAGCCGATGTTCCAGACCTTCTGGCGGATGGGCCGCGAGCATTAGGGGCGGGGGCATGAAAGCGCTGATCGGGGCGGCGGCGCTGGTCCTGGTGTCTTGCGTGCAGGCCCAAGCCGCTGACCTGGAGGGACCGGCGCGCTTCTGTGGCTACTCGCCTATCATCGACCTGCTGCCTGGCGAGAAGGTCACGACGCTCGAAGGCGGCGTTCACGCGGGAAACTTCCGTTGGGAAGGACCGTTCGGGGTGCTCGACGTTCGCGGGATCGGCTGGGCCGGCCGGCCGAATGGACGGATCGTCGAGGCGCGGACGAGCACGAGGCCGGCGAGGTTCGCGCAGCGCCGGGACGAGGATGGGCGTCATGTGGTCGCCCTCTGGAATGGCGGCCATGGCGCGGCCTATTTCAGTTCGGCGGGGCCGCTCACCGCGCGCCAGATGGAAGCCATCCGGCGCGTGACCTTGTTCGAGGAAGGGCAGACGCCTCCGGATTGCGCTCTGCGCACGGTCTTTTCCTGGGAATAGGAATCCAGCCAAGCCTTTGGGGCGCGGCGGGCGCCAGCCGGATGCGAAACCTGCATCGGCAAGTAAAAAAAGGCGGGCCTCCCCAAGGCCCGCCTTTAGTTTTAGGTCCCCCTCGGGACGTGGGCGACGCTGGTCGCGCGGCCTCCCCCAAGGCCTCGCGGTGCGCCGTTCTCCAAGCCGATGGCCTTGCGTCCGAGCCTCGGTGAGCAGGGTCGCGGACAGCCCCGTCCGTCGACCGGCGTTCGTCCGAAGCAGCCGACACCTGTAAGGCTTTGCGCGGCGCGGGCCTTACATGGCGGTTCCATTTTCTTGATCCTTTGTCTCAAAGGAAAACCCCGCTCTCGCGCGGCGCCCCGCGCGGTGCGACGAACGCCCGCATTGGCGAATATGGTCAATGCGTGATTGTGCCTTGGGGGAGGCCACATGAATGATCCTTTGGACCCGCCCGCCGAAACCCTGTTTCGGCTGGGGCGGACGAATTTCAGCACCCGGAGCGTTCCGCCGGACGAGCGGCACGACTACTACCGCCGGGAAGTGCTGACCGCGCTGGACGCGCGTGATCCCGAACCCGGCTTCACCGCCAACATCACCGCGCTGCGCCTGGGGCCTCACGCCTTCTACGTCACCGAGACCGGTGGCCAGACCATGTTCCGCACGCCGGAGATGATCGCCGCCGACGGCCGCGACCACTACATCGTGCAGTTCAACATCGCCGGCTCGCACACCGGCGACTTCGACGGCGTGGCCTTCGCGGCCGGCCCGGGCGAGGTGGGGATCTGCGACCTGTCGCGGCCGATGCTGCTGCACAGCACGGCGGTCAAGGTGCTGTCGACCTTCCTGCCGCGCGCCGAGGTCCAGGCCGTGGCGCCCGACATCGACCTGCACGGCATGGTGCTGGACGCCAACCGCGCCGGCCTGCTGATCGAGCACCTGACGGCGGTGACCCGCTGGTTCCCGCAGCTGTTGCCGCAGACCCTGCCGGGCATCACCCGCGCCACCATCGAGCTGCTGGGCGCCTGCCTGGCCATGGAGGCCGGGCGGGCCGACTTCGGCATGCGCGAGTCGCCGGTGCTGGCGCGGGCCCGGGCCTATGTCGAGCACAACCTGCTGGAGCCCAGCCTCAACCCGGCCAGGATCAGCGAGGCGCTGGGCGTGTCGCGCTCCACCCTCTATCGCCTGTTCGAGCCCCTGGGCGGGGTGACGGCCTATATCTGGGAGCGTCGCCTGCACCTGGCCCGCGCGGCGCTGCTGGACCCCAAGCGGGGCCGGCGGATCAGCGAGATCGCCTTCCAGTGCGGCTTCAGCAGCGAGGCCCATTTCAGCCGCAGCTTCCGCAAGGCGTTCAACATCCGCCCCAGCGACCTGCGCTCGCTGCAGCCCAGCCTGGGCGAGGAGCCGGACACCCCGTTCGCCAAGTGGACCGAGGCGGCGAAGGGCGGGTAGGGGCCGTACTCGATTGCGTGTCGGTGACACCCAAGCGAAATCAGCGCTCTACTTCGTTGTCATCCCGGAAGCCTCGCAGAGGCTGTCCGGGACCCAGGGGCCGGCGCAATGCAGTCGCCCCTGGGTCCCGGCTCTACGGTCCGCCAGGCGGACCTTCGGGCGGGATGACAACTGAAAATCAACGATCCAATTGAGCCCGGACCCTAGGTCTGCACGGAATCTGCACGCGAAACGCGCCGGACCGCCCCGCCGTCCCCCGTTGACCCCGCATGCGGAGCACTGAACATGAGGCCCATGCAGCGCACGATCCTGGTCGTCGACGACGATCCCCACATCCGCCAGCTCCTGGTGTTCGCCCTGGCCAAGGTCGGGCTCGAGGCCCGCGAGGCGGCCGACGGCGAGGCGGCCCTGGCGGCCGTGGCCGAGCGCGCCCCGGACCTGGTGGTGCTGGACATCAACATGCCGCGGCTGGACGGGCTGGAGGTCTGCCGCCGGCTGCGGGCCCAGGGCGACCTGCCGATCCTGTTCCTCAGCTCGCGCGACGACGAGATCGACCGGGTGCTGGGCATCGAGCTGGGGGCCGACGACTATGTGGTCAAGCCGTTCAGCCCGCGCGAGGTGGTGGCCCGCGTCCAGGCGATCCTGCGCCGCGCCGGGGGCAAGGCCGCCGAGGCCGGCCCCGCCGACGGCCGGATCGTCCGCGGCCGGCTGAGCCTGGACCCCGAGGCCTGGAGCGCCCAGTGGGTCGAGAGGGGGGCGGGCGTCGACGTGTCGCTGACCGTCACCGAGTTCACCATCCTCAAGACCCTGGCCACGACCCCGACCAAGGTGTTCAGCCGCGACGCCATCATCGACCGCCTGCGCGGCCCCGGCTTCGCCGTCACCGACCGCACCATCGACAGCCACGTGCGCAACCTGCGGGCCAAGTTCGCGGCGGCGGGCGGGCACGACGTGATCGAGACCCGGGCCGGGATCGGCTACCGGCTCGGCGCCTGCCAGGGCGTCTCGGGCCAGGGCGTCCCGGGCGCGGGCGTCGAGGGATGATCGAACCGGCGCGGGCCTGGGTCAGGACCTGGTGGCCGGCCCTGCGCCTGCGGACCATCCTGCTGACCGTGCTGCTGTTCGCCGCCGCCATGCCGGCCATCGGGGCGGTGTTCCTGCGGACCTACGAGAACACCCTGGTGCGCCAGACCGAGGCCGAGCTGACCTCGCAGGGCGCGGCCCTGGCCTCGGCCGCGGCCAACCTGTGGCCGGGCGCGGTGCGCGACCTGACCCCGGCCGACCCCGACGCCCGCGACGACCCCGGCTACTACCGCCCGGAATCCACCAGCGTCGACCTGCGCAGCTCGCCCCTGCTGCCCGAGCGGCCGGCCGCGACGCCCGGTCCCGCCGCGGACCCCCAGGCCGAGGCGGCGGCGCAGGTGCTGGAGCCGATCTTCGACCAGACCAGCCGCAGCACCCTGGCCTCGATCCTGATCGTCGACCGCCACGGCGTCGTCGTGCGCGGCCTGGGCCAGGGCGGCAGCCTGGCGGCCCTGCCCGAGATCCAGGCGGCGTTGAAGGGCCGGTCGCGCACGGTCCTGCGCCGCAACGGGGCCTATCATCCGCGCTATTCGTTCGAGTGGCTCAGCCGCGCCTCGGCCGTGCGCCTGCACCATGCGCGGCCGGTGCTGGTCAACGGCCAGGTGGTCGGGGCCCTGCTGCTGTCGCGGTCGCCCCGGGCCCTGTTCCGCGGCGTCTACCAGGACCGGGGCAAGCTGCTGGTCGGGGGCGCGGCGACGATCCTGCTCTTGGTGCTGCTGTCGGGCCTGGTGTCGCGCGGGGTGACCCGGCCGATCGAGGCCCTGAGCGCCGCCACCCGCAGCGTGGCCGCCGGCCAGGGCAGCGTGCCGGAGACCCCCGCCACCGCCGCCGTCGAGATCCGCGACCTCTACCAGGACTTCCGGGTGATGGCCGACGCCATCGCCGTGCGCTCGCGCTACCTGCGCGACTTCGCCGCCGCCGTCAGCCATGAGTTCAAGACGCCGCTGGCCGGGATCACCGGGGCGGTCGAGCTGCTGGACGACCATTTCGACACCATGACCCCGGACGAGCGCCGGCGGTTCCTCTCCAACATCTCCGCCGACAGCGCCCGGCTCTCGCAGCTGGTCGGGCGGCTGATGGACCTGGCCCGGGCCGACATGGCCATGCCCCAGGCGGGCGTCGCCTCCGAGCTGGCCCCGGTCGCGCACCGGGTGGCCGACGCCCAGGGCCGCGACCTGGCCGTGGTCCTGGACCTGCCCGAGGGCCTGCCGCTGGTCGCCGCGCCCGAGGCGACGGTCGAGACCGTGCTGACCACACTGCTCGAGAACAGCCGCCAGGCCGGCGCCCGCCGGGTGACGATCCGGGCCGAGGCGGTCGGCGACGAGGTGGTGCTGCGGATCGGCGACGACGGCCCGGGCGTGCCGAAGGCCGACCGCGACCGCCTGTTCGAACCGTTCTTCACCAGCCGCCGCGAGACGGGCGGCACAGGCCTGGGCCTCTCGATCGCCCGGTCGCTGCTGGCGGCCAGTTCGGGGCGGATCGGACTGGTCGAGGCCGAGAAGGGCGCGGTGTTCGAGGTGAGGCTGCCGAGGGGGTGACTAGGGCGGGGAGGTCTCGTTCGGGAGGTTGGGCGAACGGGGGACTTTCGAGCCGTTGCCGACAAGGCAAGGAAAGCGTCAAGAGAAGCTCTGCCAATGTCGATCAATCGGCAAAGGCCCACCGATATCCACATCGGCCCACAGCATGTTGTGTGCTGCGACGTTCTCGCCACTAGATGGCATTGAGAAGCCGTGGTTCTTGGTTACCGCCCCGTTAAGGGGCTTGTTGCCCGCCCCTCCGCACGGCCTAGGAAACCAGGAGGGGCAGGCGTTCACCCGGTCGCTTTGCGGCCGACTGCAGTTCTGGTGTTCCAGACCGGATGTCGGGCGTCAAGCGATCAAGACGATGGAGCCATCATGGCCCTCTACCTAATCACTTACGACCTTCGAGCACCGGGACGAAACTATCAGAAGCTGTACGATCAGCTTCATACGTGGAAAGCAGCAAAAGCTGCCGAGTCCGTGTGGCTCGCGGAATTGATCGGACCCGCTTCGATCATTCGCGATCTTCTTCAGGTGCACGTCGATGGCAATGACCGGCTATTTGTCATCCAGCAGTTCTCGAACGCCGAATGGGCGGGGAGAAACGTTTTGGCCGACGGGCTGGCTTGGCTGAAGCGCCATATTCCCTAGGCGCAAGGCGGGGCGCGGCTCTTTGAGCGGCGCCCCAACCTCGAAGGAGATATCTATGGATCTACAAGCAGCAGCCTCTGCGGTCGGCAGCATGAAGGCAGCGATTGAGCTGGCTAAGACGATCGTGGATGCGAAGTCTCAGGTAGACCGCCAAGCGGCTGTCTCAAGCCTGCAACAACAGCTCCTAAGCGCCCAAATCCAAGCGATGGAAGCGAACGAGGTAATCCGGTCGCTGCGCCAAGAGTTGGAGGAAATGAAAGGCTACATTGCAGGGCTGGACGCCTGGGCGACAATGGCCGCTAAGTATGAGCTGTTTGCGATTGGACCTGGAAACGTCGCTTATCGGCCAATTGCTGAGGCCTTAGAAAATACCGCAGATCACCTTCTCTGCGCCACCTGCTTTAACGACCGTAAGATGAAGGTCTTGTCGTTCGCGAAAATGCCCAGTGGTCGGCGCGGCATATTCACGTGCAGCGGATGTCAGGGCACCATGGTGATTGACGGAAACGCCCCGGCGGTCAGGAACCTGGTCCCCTAGCACGAAAATCACCGTCGATTGGGGACAGTGATCGAGGCGCAGGCATCACATCTTCAAGCCACCGATCGCGAACGTTTCGACCGTCGGCCCGTCGAACCAGCCATCCGCCCCGGATGAGGCCACGCCTTAAAGCCTTGGTGGATCGGAGCTCTGGCGTCTGACCGAGTCAAGGACCGCCTCTGGCGGCCGCGTCGCGGCGACGCAGAGCGTCGTCCTCGTATGATGGACGAACGATCGACTGATGAGGTTTGATCGCGGCGGCTGGAAGCTCGCCGTCCGTCCG
>NZ_JBWKPX010000044.1:0-30872 GCF_059418465.1 Caulobacter sp. GW821-FHT09A05 | reverse complement strand
TCGAGACCGGGTCCGGCTAAGCCTCAACAGGGCTGCCTACCGGACGCTGGCGGATAACGATGGCGCGGAGCGATCGGGCTTCGTCGAAACGGTTACTACTCAAACACTCCGGACGATGTCCGGCGCTCCGCGTCCCTTTCCATAACCTCAGCGGCAATCCGCGTGAGCATGAGATGTCGTGCGTGCGAAAGAGCCCCTCAGTCGGCTTCGCCGACAGCTCCCCCAGAGGGGGAGCAGCTATGCGGTGCGGTGCGGCGGCCGTTCGTCAGATCCTCCCCCTCTGGGGGAGGTGGCCCGAAGGGCCGGAGGGGGCCGCGCGGCCCTACCGGCCCGTCACCGACGCCAGCGCCCGGGCGATCTGGTGGACGTTGTAGGGCTTCCTGACGATCGGGGCGTCGAAGCCCATCGGGGCGGCCTTGTCGGCGTAGCCGGTGGCGAACACGAACGGACGGCCCTCGCGGCGCAGCACCTCGGCCACCGGCGCCACCGACTGGCCGTTGAGGTCGGCGTCCAGGACGGCGGCGTCGAACGTCAGCTCCAGCATCGACAGGGCCTCGGCCAGCTCGGCCGCGCAGCCCACCACCTCGACGCCGGAATCCTCCAGCCCCGCCTCCAGCTCCATGGCCAGCAGCAGCGAGTCCTCGACGATCAGCACCTTCAGCCCGGCGATGTCGCCGGCCCGGAAGCTGTCGTCGCCGCCGCCCACGGTCTCGACGATGCGCGCGTCCGGCGCGGCGGCCGGCTCGTCGGGCTCGGGCTCGTCGACCAGGGCGTCGGCCGCCGCATGGATCATCGCCGTGACGCCGCTGCGCTTGTATTCGACGGTGGCCCGCCCGCCCAGCTCGCGGCCGACCACGTCCTCGATCAGGGTCATGCCGAAGCCGCGCACGTCGGGCGGCGAGGTCATCGGCCCGCCGGTCTCCAGCCATTCCAGATTGAAGCCGCCGCCGGGGGCCACGCGCCAGACCACCTCGACCCGGCCGCTCTCGACCGACAGCGACCCGTACTTGACGGCGTTGACGGCCAGTTCGTGCAGGGTCAGCGACAGGGCCGCCGCGGCGCGGGGCGTCAGGAACAGCTCGGGCCCGTCCCAGCGGGTCTGGTTGGGGGCCAGGCCGCCCAGCTCGGCCGCCGCGATCCGCGCCAGGGTGGCGCCGCGCCAGCGGGCGGCGCTGAGCAGGTCGTGGGCCGAGCTCATCGCCTTCAGCCGGCCGTTGAAGGCCTTCAGGAAGCCGTCCAGGGACGAGGCCTTGCGGGCCGACTGGCCGGCGACCGACTGCACGGCGGCCAGGATGTTCTTGATCCGGTGGTCCAGTTCGGTGAGCAGGTTCTCGCGCTGGTCGTCGGCGTCCTTGCGGGCGGTAACGTCCTGGACCACGCCGATCAGCCGCAGCGGCCGGTCGCTGGAGTCGCGGACCAGAAGGCCGGCCACGCGGTTCCAGACCACCCGGTGCGGGTCGGACGACACGCGCCGGAACTCGACCTCATAGCGCCCCTGGGCCTTCAGCTGGGCCTCGACCTCGGCGCGGACCGCCTCGCGGTCGTCGGTGTGGATGAAGCCGTACAGGGCCTCGCCGCGTTCGGCCGGCGCCACGCCTTCGGGGACCTCGGTGATGGACGCCATCCGGGCGCTGACCCGCACCGTGTCGGTCACCATGTCCCAGACGAACTCGCCCAGATTGGCGGCGTGCAGGGCCAGGGCGATCCGTTCGCTGTCCAGCGAGCGCTCGGCGACATTGCGGGCGGTCTCGGCGTCGTGCAGCAGCTCTTCCATCGCCAGGGCGGCGAGGTCGGCCAGGGCGTCGGCGAGGCCGGCGTCGACGGTTTCGCGGGGGGCGGGATCCTCGACCGTCAGCAGGCCGACGATCTCGCCCGACGGGGTCTTCAGCGGCGCGCAGGCGAAGAAGCGGCTGTCCGCGCACCAGGGGCGCAGGGTCTGGTCGGGGGTGGCGGCAAGGTCGGGACGGGCGACCACCCCGTTCTCGAGCATCCGTTCGGCCAGGCCGGCGGGGCGGGGCTCCTCGAGATGGTCGAACCCGACCTTGGCCTTCAGCCAGACGCGGTCCTTGCCGATCAGGCGGATCGCCGCGCGCGGGGCGCCGAACAGGCGCGAGGCCAGCCGCACGATGCGGTCGAATCGGGGATCGGCCGGGTCGCCGTCGAAGGCGCGAAGGGCGTCGAGGGCGCGCAACCGCCGACCCTCCTGATCATCCGCCAGCGTTGCGCCCGCATCGTCCATGATTCGACCATAGACCGGGTTCGCGCGAGGCGCGAGATCGATAAAGGCGACGCTTGGCGATCCGGAGCGAAGATCCCCTGTGGTGAAGCTCAAACCTTGAGGCTACAATGGAACTCGTCGCCTCGGCTTCGCGTTGTGCGGGCGCAGCTTTGCAGCTGCCCGCCCCCCAGAAGTCGAGCCGCGAACCGGAGATCATCATGCCCGATAACGCTCTCAATCCCGCCCTGAAGGAAGCCAACAAGGCGTCGTCGAACGCCGGCGCGGCTCTCGACCACGCCGAGCGCAGCTTCGGCGAAGCCGCCAACGCCGCCCGCGGCAACTTCGGCGAGGCCGCCGCCGCCGCGAAGGCCAACCTGGCCGACGCCGCCAAGCGCATCGAAGCCTCCCTGACCCAGGGGCTTGAGACCCTGCGCGCCCAGACCCGCACCTATACCGACACCGCTGGCCAGTCGGTCGACGAGGCCAGCCGCTATGTCAGCGAGCGCGTCCGCGAGCGGCCCATCACCGCCACCCTGGCCGGCCTCGGCGTCGGCGTTCTGCTGGGCCTGCTGCTGGCCGGAAATCGCGGCGGCCGCGACAAGTGATCTTCGGCAAGACCCTGACGACCCTGGCAGCGGCCGCGGCGATCGCCGCGGCCGCTGCCGTGAGCGTGTTCGCCGCGGCCTTCGCGCTGTTCGCGGTGCTGCAGCCCCATCTCGGCGCCGCCGGCGCGGCGGCGGTGGTCGCCGCGGTCGCCGCCGCGATCGTCGGGCTGGCCGGCCTGCTGGCGGCGCTCAAGGCCGAGGAGAAGGCTCGACCGGCCCCCGCGCCGGACGCTTTCGCCTTCGCCGAAAAGGCCATCGAGATGATCAAGGATCGGCCGATCCTGACGGTCGGCGCCGGCCTGGCGGCCGGGATCATCGCCTTCCGCAATCCCGCCCTGGCCGCGATCGTCGCCAAGGCCCTGCTGGATTCGCAAAAGCCGCCGCCCCGCTAGCGACAATCGACAAGACAAGCCTTTCCCGCCCCTGGTTTTCCGGGCCTCCCCGCCCATCTTCCGGGGGCGTTTTGCCCTGGAGCGATCATGTTCAAGCTGCCCGACCTCCCCTACGCCTATGAAGCCCTGGAGCCGACCATCTCGGCCAACACGCTTCATTTCCACCATGACAAGCACCACGCGGCCTATGTGAACGCGCTGAACGGCCTGCTGCCGGAAGGCGACAAGCGGCCGCTGGAAGCGGTGATCCGCGAGGCCGGGCCCGGCAAGGTGTTCAACAACGCCGCCCAGGCCTGGAACCACGCCTTCTTCTGGGACTGCATGAGCGCCGACAAGGCCGGCCCGTCGGCCGAGCTGGCCGCGGCCATCAACGAGGCGTTCGGCGACCTGGCCGGCCTGAAGGAAAAGTTCGTCGCCGAGGGCGTCGGCCACTTCGGTTCGGGCTGGGTCTGGCTGGCGGTGCAGGACGGCAAGCTGGTCGTGATCTCGACCCACGACGCCGACGACACCCTGACCAAGCCGGGCGTCACCCCGCTGCTGGTCTGCGACCTGTGGGAGCATGCCTACTACCTGGACCACCAGAACAACCGGAAGGGCTTCCTGGAGGCGTGGTTCGACGTCCTGCCCAACTGGGCGTTCGCCGACGCCCAGTTCGCCGCGGCCAAGGGCCAGGGCGCGGCCTGGACCTATCCCGAGCCGACCTGATCGACCTCGGCCTTCTAGACCCGGAGCGGCGCGACCTCGGTCGCGCCGTTTTCGTCTGGGGTCTTGGGAACGCAGCGCCGCGGAACCGACCATGTCCGGAAGGTCACGAACTGGGTGCGCTCGAAGGCCAGGGCCGTGATGCGAATGTCGACGTCATCGACCTCGATCACGTTGAAGCTGGGCGGCACGCCCCGTTCGCGCACCGACAGCGTGCCCGAGCCCACCGCCTGGGTGCAGCCGTCCGAGAACGGATAGGGATGCACGAATGGCGCGTGGATGTGGCCGGTCAGGACCAGGTCCACCCCGGCGTGAGAGAAGGCCTGGGCGGCGGCCGTGCCGCCATGCACCCGGGCGGTCATCGGTCCGCCGATCATCTCGATCAGCGGATGGTGGCAGACCACGATCTTCAGGGCCCCCGGCGCCGCCCCCTTCAGGTCGGCGCAGACCTCGCGGACCTGGCGGCGCGACACCGCGCCCTTCGACCAGTTCAGCCGCAGCTGGAAGGCGCGGGCGGAGTTGAGGGTGACGACCGTGGCGCGCGGATCGTCCCAGTCGCTGTTCATCCGGGCACCGAACCGGTCCTCGTAGCGCCGCCACGGGGCGGCGAGCCGGGCCAGGATTTCGCGGGGACCGGCGAACGGCGTGTCGTGATTGCCCGGCGTGACCAGGCGGGGCAGGGGCAGGCGGTTGAGCCAGGCCTGGGCGGCGTCGAATTCCTCGATCTTGCCGTCCTTGGTCAGATCGCCGGCGGCGATCACCAGGTCGGGCCGCTCGGCGTGGATGCGCTCAACCGCCGCCTCGACGGCGGCCTTGTGCTCGCCGCCGAAATGGATGTCGGACACCTGGACCAGCTTGATCGGCGTCATGGGGCGGGAACCAGGGCGCGGAAGGCCTTGGGCCGGAAGCGGATGGTGACGGTGTCGTCCAGCCGCGCCGGCTCGCCGTCGAGGATGGCGGGGATCCGGCCCCCGGCCCAGACCTTGCCGATGCGGCAACGGCCAACGATCACCGACGGGTCGTTGCGCCAGTTGCCGGTCACGGTGCTGACCCCCAGGCGGAAGATGTCGAGCGCGCCGGCGGGGTCGAGGGCGGCGGCCTCCAGGGCCTGTTCGCCAGCGTCCAGGTCGGCCGAGACCAGGGGACAGAGCAGGCTCAGGGCCTCGGTCTTGCCCTTGGGGCGGCCGTCCAGCACGTAGCGCAGCCGGCTGGAGAAGGCGCGGCGCATGGCCCGGCGGGCCCGCATCAGCGCCAGATCGGCCCGCCCCGCCCGTGCCGCCTCGCGGGCCTCGGCCCACAGGGCTGGGCTGCCGAGAATGGCGGCGACGAAGAAGAGCCGGCCGTTGATCTCGCCGCCGGAGATCATCCGTTCCCGGCCGTCCTTCAGGCAATTGGCCATGGCCTCGGGCCAGGGAATGGCGCCGTACAGCGCATGGGGCAGCATGTTCATGGTGCCGCCGGGCAGGGGCGCGATCAGGGGGCCGTCGGGACCGGCCATCTCGGCGGCCGTCCGGGCGGTGCCGTCGCCGGCCACCACCAGCAGGGCGTCGGGCCGGGCGTCGAGGGCGTCGCGCAGGCAGGCGGTCAGCTCGCCCTCGCCGGGGGCGTGGACCCGTCCGGTGACCCCGTGCTCGGCCAGGATGGCCTCGGCCCGGGCGGGGGCGTCCTTGCCCACCGAACCGGAAGCGATGTTGGTGACGACTTCCACACGCATGCGAAATTCCAGGAAGCGCCGACGCGCGGGGAAGGTTCGAGACCACAAACGGCGGCGCTTGGCTGGGGTTCCCGGAACCGTTGGCCGCCGCGGCTCGTTTGCGTGCAGGGACAAGCTCGAACGGAGAGCCACGATGAACAAGACCTTGATCGCCCTCTTGGGCGTCGGCGTGCTGGCCAGCGCTTGCACCGCCACCGGCAACACCGAACGCAACGCCGCCGGCGGCGCGGCCCTGGGCGCCTTGGCGGGGGCGATCGTTGGCAACAATGTCGGCGGCGGCAGCGCCACCACGGGCGCCGCGGTCGGCGCGGCTCTGGGCGGCACCGTCGGCGCCGTGAAGGGCTGCCGCGAGGACGGCGGCTGCGGCGCGACCAACGTCAATCGCCGTCAGTACTATGACGAGCGCGCCGGACGGTATTACTACTACGACTCGCGTAGCGGTCGTTACTATTGGGAAGACGGCAGTCCCCGTTAAGTCGGGCCAGTCGGAACCCTCGTAAAGGCGGCCGGCTCGCGTCGGCCGCCTTTTGCGCGCCGTGGCGTCAGAGAGGGCAAGATGAAGACGATCGGACGGGCGATAATCGGCGCGGCGGCCCTGGGCGGCCTGGTGGCGGGATGCGCGAGCCATCCCTGGCCCAAGTCGCGGTCACAGGTCGTGCAGATGGCGCCCAGCTGCGAGGACTTTTCGGTCCAGATCTACTTCGAGAGCCGATCGGCCCAGCTGACCAATGAAGCGCGATCGGTGCTGAAGGGGGCTGACGCCCTGGCCACCGGCTGCAAGGTCGCCTCGGTGCGGGTCGTCGGCCTGGCCGACGCGGTGGGGGCTCCCGACGCCAATCTGGCGCTGTCCAAGCAGCGGGCCGACGCCGTGACCCGGGCGCTGGACAAGATGGGCTACGGCAATGTGGTGCTCGACGTCGGCGCGGCGGGCGACGCCGGCGCCATGACCAACGACGGCGAGAACCGCCCCCTGCGGCGCCAGGCCGATATCCATTTCGATCTGGACGGAAAGCTGCGCTAGCCTTGGCGTGGTCGGTCACGACCGAAACGCGCATGAAACCCAAACGCACATGAAAAAAGGCGGATCCGAAAGGGTCCGCCGGGTGGCCTTCGAGGGATGGGGTGCGGAGGCAGCAGGCTGGCTTTCACCAGCCTCAAGTCGGGGGGGCGTCGCCGCCTCCGCAATTCGAAAACGTCGCTTCCCGGGGGCGGTTCCCGGCGCGCGAAACTTTTTTCGCCCGTGCCGCGATTTTTCTTCGCAACGCCGTCCGGGCTCGCTTCGCCCGACGGCCGCAGGGAACGTCGCCAGGGACGACACGTTGATTTCCCGAAGGCCGCGTGGCCTCGCACAGGGGAGCAACGTTCGTGATCCGCACCGTTCAGGCCGAGCATGGTGGATTGAGCTTCGGCACCGCGCTGACGCGCCGACAGAAGATCCGGCGCAACCGCCTGATGGCCCTGGCGGTGATCGTCGCGGTGGCGGGGTCTGCGGGCGTTCTCCAGCATTTCAGCGACAACCTCGCTCCCAACAGCCCGGCGAAGCCCGGCGCGGGAGCCTATTCCGCCGCCCGATAAGGAGGCCCAAGATGCCCGCAGACCTCGAACAACACCATCCGGCCGTCAACGCGACCCGCGCCCGCCAGGGCCGTTGGGGCAAGCATGTCTTCTGGGTGCTGGTCATCTCGACCGTCCTGGCCGCCGCGGCGCTGTTCGGCGCCTGGGGCCTGCGCTCGGGGGACCTGGCCGGCGTCGAACATACCAAGGGCGCGACCACCACCCAGGAGGCCGAGCGCTATTCCAGCGAACAGGCGCCGGTCAGGCAGACGCCGTCCAGCTAGCCCGGGCTTCGCAGTCGCCGACGCCTGGCCTATGAAAAAGGCCCCGGTGAAAACCGGGGCCTTGATCGTTTCGGGTCTCTCCCGGACGCGGTCGAGATCAGGCCGCCTTCTGGGTCCGGCGCGGATGGAAGAACAGCGCCTGGCCGATCGCCGCCTTTACCGTTTCCGGCTGGAAGGGCTTGGTGATCAGGAAGGTCGGTTCCGGACGCTCGCCGGTCAGCAGACGCTCGGGGAAGGCGGTGATGAAGATCACCGGCACGTCGAGGCGAGCCAGGATGTCCTTGACCGCGTCGATGCCGGACGAGCCGTCGGCCAGCTGGATGTCGGCCAGCACCAGGCCGGGCGTGCGGCGGGTGACGGCGTCGACCGCTTCCCCGCGCGTGGCGGCGATGTCGATCACGTCATGACCCAGTTCCTTGACCAGGGCTTCGATGTCGGCCGCGATCACGGGTTCGTCCTCGATGATCAGGACCTCGGTGGCCAGTTCGGCGTCGATCTCGCTCTGGGCTTCGGCGATCAGCCGTTCGACCTCGGCGAAGTCGCAATCCAGGATCTGCGAGGCCTCGGTGGGGGTGAAGCCTTCCAGGGCGGTGAGCAGGAACGCCTGGCGCGAACGCGGCGCGATCCGCATCAGGCGTTGCGAGGCGTCGTCGGCCGCGTTGGCCAGGTCGTCACGACGGGCCTCCAGCTGGGCGCCCGAGGACAGCCAGATGGCGTGGAACACGCGATACAGCGCGACGCGAGGCGACAGGTTGGCGTCCAGCGACCGTTCGCCGGCCGCCAGGGCCTCCAGCGCGACGCGAACATAGTGATCGCCAGTGGTCTGGTCGCCGGTCAGCGCGCGGGCATAGCGACGAACGTAAGGCAAGTGCGGCGCCAGCCGGGCAAGAAGACTCATGACCCCTCCCGTGTGAGTGTCTTCGGATACAAAAAAACCTCCGGTGCGGTGAAGCTGCGCCGTTCGGCCATCCGAACATAAACGCAACCCTCCGACGCCGGTTCCATGGCAGGTTCCGAAGCGACGATAATTTTGCCATCATATGCTCAAGCTTATGGAACCCCACAGGGAATCCGACGTTGTCATCCGGCGTACACTCATTCGGCCAAAGGGGGCGGGCGCCGCGTCTTGTCGGCGTCGAGGACATGATCGAACACGTACCCATGGAAGATCACCGCAAAGGGGCGGCTGCGCTCGATGAAGCGCGGCTCCGTCAGCAGGCTATCGGCGTCAAGCTTCGTCAGATGTTCGACGAGGTGGTGAACGAGCCGGTGCCCGACGAGTTTCTGGACATCCTGCGCAAGGCCGAGACGCCTTCGGGAGAGCGTTGAGCATGAGCGAAACGCAAGTCGGCCGGTCACCGTTCGATCCGGCCCGTGACGAGACCTTCAAGAAGGAACTCGTCACGCTCATTCCGCATCTGCGCGCCTTCGCCCGCACCTTGACCGGCGACCCCACGGCGGCCGACGATCTGGCGCAGGACGCCATGATGAAGGCGTGGGACGCCCGCGCCAGCTTCCAGCTGGGCACCAACATGAAGGCCTGGACCTTCATGATCCTGCGCAATCAGTTCTATTCCGAAAAGCGCCGGTCCTGGCGCCAGAGCCAGCTCGACCAGGAAGCAGCCGAACGCACGCTGGTGGCGGTCGACGACCCCGAGGCCCCGGTGGCCCTGGACGAACTTCGGCTCAGCCTGGCCATGCTGCCGCCGGAACAGCGCGAAGCCCTGATCCTGGTCGGGGCCGGCGGCTTCGCCTACGAAGAGGCCGCCGAAATCTGCGGCTGCGCCGTGGGCACGGTGAAGAGCCGCGTCAGCCGCGCGCGGAGAGCCCTGCAGGCGATTCTCGAGGCCGGCGCCTACGACCGCGACGGCGCCGCCGCCGGCGACGCCATGTACGCCATCCTGGCTGACGCGGAGAGACTGAGCACCCTGCGGTGAAGTCCCTCCTCGGGCGAGGGGCCGGGACGGTCGGGTCCATCCGGGTCCGGCTGGCCGGTGCGTTGTTTCTCGCACTCCTGCCGGTCCTGATCCTGGGCGTCCTGCAATCGGTCTTCGCCTTCAAGGCCGAGGCCGATTCGCGTCGCCAGAGCCTGGAGCTGGCGGCTGGCCGCAGCGCCGCGATCGCCCGCGCGCGCATCGAAGCCGCCGGCGTCCTTCTCCAGACCCTGGGACCGGGCTCGGTCGGGCTGGAATGCACCCAGCGCCTGGACACGGTAAAGCAGCGCTTGCCGGGCTACGCCAATCTGATCCGCTTCGACGCCTATGGCCGGGTGTCGTGCGCGGCCGCCACCACGCCGCCAGACGCCACGCGCGCCAACCGGCGATGGTTCCAGCGTCTGGCCGCCGGGTCGCACATGGTGGTGGCCAGCATTCCCGGCGTTTCCTACGCCGACGAGCCCGCCGTCCTGACCGCCGTCCGGGCCGAAAAGCGCGACGGCCGCTTCGACGGCGCCATGGCGGCCGTGCTGACCCTGTCGACCATCCAGCCGGAGACCGCCAACCGCTACCTGCCGGGCGGGGCGGAGGTTGCCCTGGCCGATTCCGAGGGCCACGTCTTCGCGGCCACCAACCGGCGGGCGTTCGGCACGCCGTCCATGGCCTGGCGGGACCAGACCCTCAAGAGCGGCTCGGCCCTGTGGTCGGGCCGCGACGCCGACGACCGCCCGCGGGACTTCTCGGCCGCGCCGCTGGTGGGCCAGGAGGTGTTCGTCATCCTGTCCGCCAAGGCCCCGGGCCTGGCCTCTTGGGCCTGGCTGAACCCGATGCTGCGCCTGCTGGCGCCGCTGCTGGCCTTCGTCCTGGCCCTGGCGGCCGTGCTCTACGCCACCGAGCAGGCCGTGATCCGCTGGATCGTCTACCTGCGCCGCGTCGCCGCCATCTACGCTCGGGGCCGGTTCACCGTGCGCCCCCTGCAGGCCGAACGCGCGCCCCCGGAAATCCGCGAGCTGGCCGCCACGCTCGACGACATGGCCGCCGGCATCGTCGCGCGCGACGCCTCGCTACGCGACAGCCTGGGCGAGAAGGACGCGCTGATGCGCGAGATTCACCACCGGGTGAAGAACAACCTGCAGATCATCTCGAGCCTGCTGAACATGCAGCAGCGGGCCCTGACCGACCCCGCCGCCCGCACGGCCCTGAACGACACCCGCCAGCGGATCACCGCCCTGGCCCAGATCTACCGGGCGCTCTACCAGGGCCCCGATCTGAAGCGGGTGGACCTGCGGCCATTCCTGGAGGAGCTGACGGCCCTGCTGCTGGCCGGGGACATGTCCACCGGCGGCGCGATCCGCACGGAGGTCCATGCCGACCCCCTGGTCATCGACCCGGACCGCCTGGCGCCTCTGGCCCTGTTCGCGGTCGAAGCCATCACCAACGCCCAGAAGCACGCCCTGGCCGAACGCGGCGGCACGCTGACGGTCGATTTCTTCGTGCGCGGCGAAGAGGCGGAGCTGGCGATCGGCGACGATGGGCCGGGCGCGCCCAAGGGACCGGTCGAGGGAGTAGGGCGCACCCTGATGACCGCTTTCGCCCGTCAGTTGCGCGGCAAGCTGCTGTTCGACTCCTCGCCGGCCGGCGGCCTGTTGGTGCGTCTGGTGTTTCCCACCCCCGAAGCGCCGCGGATCGAGCCCGTCGCGACCGGAACCTAGCCGGGAGGCCCACGTTCAAGTGGGGCAACACCTTGGACGCCCGCTTGGGGCGATCACCGGAGAAGACCCATGCGCAAGCTCATCATTCTGGCCGCGATCGCCGCCAGTCTCACCGTCGCCGCCTGCAACACCGTCGAAGGCGCCGGCAAGGACGTCTCGTCGGCCGGCCAGGCCGTCAGCGACACCGCCAAGGACGCCAAGTAGTCCCTGTTCGCGACTTCAGGGCTCGGGAAACCGGGTCTTCGAACGAGCCCGTCGATCCCGGTCGACGGGCTTTTTCGCGCCCGGACCCCGGGCGTTGAATCTATCCTGGGTTCTATTTCAAGACTGCAATTTGAAGACGAGAGGGCAATCTGAGCCCCCCTCCCGTAACAATCGATCTGGCCCGTGACGCGCGGGTTACAAATCTCCTTCCAGCTCAGTGCGAACCGATATCCGCCCGTCAAGCTGGGCCTTCAGCCTGAGGTCATCCGTCCCACGGGGGTGATCTCGAATTTGCCGCGTCCTTCTTCCGCGCCGATCTTCGTCCATAGCGGCTGGCGGTGCTCCAGCACCTATGTCTGGCACCGTTTTCGCGCCCTCCCCGAAGTGATGGCCTACTACGAGCCCTGGCACGAGCAACTGGCCCGGCTGACGCCGGATCGGATCGCGCGTGAACGACCGGCCACCAGCGGCCTGCGCCACCCGAACGAAGGCCGGCCCTACCTGTCGGAATTTGCCGGCCTGCTGCGGCCGGACGGCGGCGTCCATGGCTTCGAGACGCGTCTGGCGCTGGGCGACTACTTCCTGCCCGCCGACCAGGAGGATCCGGGCCAGGCGGCCTATGTCGAGACGCTGATCGCGGCCGCGCGGCGCGAGGATCGAACCCCGGTTCTGGCCTGTTGCCGGACGCTGGGTCGGATCGGTTGGCTGCGACGCCGGTTCGGCGGCACCCACATCGTGCTGATCCGCGACCCGGTGCAGCAGTGGCGGTCGTTCTATTCCCTGCGCAAGCGTCCCCGGCCGACCTATTTCGAGCTCTGCCAGTACGTGATCCTGTCCGAGGCCGCGGGCGGTGAAGCCGGGGCCCGGCGGCTGGGCCTGACGGCGGGGCGGGGCGAGTTGGCCGATCGCATCCAGGCGGTGCGCAAGCGGCTGAAGCGGGCGCCCGCCCGGGTGTCGTTCGCCGCGTTCCTCGCCGTCTATGTGATGTCCTATGTGGCCGCCCTGCCGCGCGCTGACCTGGTCATCGACGTGGACCGCCTGGGCGGCGATCCGGAATACGCGCGCACCATGGCCACGGCGATCGAGGTGTTGACCGGCGTGAGGCTGGACTTCAGCGACTGCCGCACGCCCCCCGCGCATGCCGGCCGGCTGCCGATCGACTACCGGGGGGAGGCGGTGGCGATGATCGAGGCTCTTGATCTCTCCGGCGCGCTGACGGCGCCGGGGCCTGTCCAGACCCTCTATCGCAAGCTGGCGAAGGCGCTGCCGGAGCGCGGGCCGGCGACGCCCTGGGCCTGGATGCTGGCGTTCTGGCGCGCGCAGGGCGCACGACTGAGAGCGGCCCGGGCCTAGGCCGCGGCGCGGATGAACAGGCCTGACCGGCCGGACACGGCGCGGACCGCGCCGGTGACATCCTCCAGGGACTCGCCGCTGCCGACCAGCAGCACGCCGTCGTCCTCCAGCCGTGCGGCGAGGCTTTCGATCACCCGGCCATGCACGGCCGGATCCAGGCCCGGCAGGACGTTGCGCAACAGGATGACGTCGAACTTGCCCATAGAAGACAGGTCGGCCAGCAGGTTGATCCGCCGCCAACGTACGGCCTGGCGGATGCGCGGGCTGATCGCCCACATCTCGTCCTGGTTCTCGAAATGCTTGACCAGCAGGCGGATCGGCAGGCCACGCTGGACCTCGAACTGGGTGTAGAGGCCGCTCTGGGCCTTCTCCAGGCAGCGATCCGACAGGTCCGAGCCAAAGAATTCGAACCGGACCCCCGACGCGATATCGCGGGCCTCGGCGGCGGTCATGGCCAGGGAATAGACCTCCTGGCCGGTCGAGCAGGCCGCGCTCCAGATCCGGATCGGGCGGTCGCGCTCAAGCCTGGACAGGGACGGCAGCAGCTCGTCGCGTATGTGGGCGAACACCTCGCGATCACGGAAGAAGGCCGTCTCGTTCAAGGTCAGGGCTTCGACCACGGCCCAGATCAGCCGATCCTCGCGATCGGCGCGCAGCACGGCGATCATCGCCTCGATCGATTCGAAGCCTTCGCGGCGGGCCAGCGGGTTGAGCCGGCTCTCGACCAGATAGGCCTTGTCACTCTCGATCCGCAGGCCGGCGCGCTGGCGGGCCAAGGCGACCAGCAGGTCCATGTCCTCGGGCGTCACAGCAAGCCCGCCTCGGCGAACTTCGCCGCGATGATGTCGCCGTCGAACGGCTTCATGATGTACTCGTCCGCGCCGGCGTCCAGCGCCTCGCGGATGGCCTCGATCCTGTTCTCGACGGTGCAGAAGACCACGGTCGGGCCCTGGCCGCCCGGCTCCTGGCGCAGATGCCGCAGGAACTCGATCCCGTTCATCACCGGCATGTTCCAGTCCAGCAGCACGGCGTCAGGCATCGCCGCCCGGCACCAGGCCAGGGCTTCCACGCCATCGGCGGCCTCGGCGATCTCGAAGCCTATGTCTTCCAGGACGCGCCGGGCGACTTTGCGGATCACCCGGCTGTCGTCGACGACGAGACAGGTCTTCACGGCACGCTCCAATCCAATCCCCTCAACTTGCGGCGGAGGGTGTTAAGGAGCGGTGACGGCGATCACAATCTTCGCGGTTTTATCGCCCAGAAGGCTCAGGCCGGGACCCAGGCGGCCAGGGTGACCTGGTCTTCGCCCAGTTCGACACCAACCTGGCCGCCGGCCGCGCGGACCAGGGCGTTCAGATAGGCCGCCTGCACCCAGGGGCCGCCCAGGCCCTCGGCCAGGGCCTCGCCCTTCAGCCCCGCCAGCACCTCCGGCCGAAGGCGGGCGCGAGGGCCGGCCGCGTGGGCGGTGATCGCGGCGCGATCGTCGGCGACCACGGCCCGCAGCGTCGCCTTGCCGCCGGCCGGCAGGGCGCTGGCCGCGATCTGGGCGATATTCAGGATCGCGCGGGCGGTGGCCTTGTTCATGGTCGAGGGCGGGATCGCCCAGTCCAGGGTCGGGCGCACGTGGGCGAACACGCCCTGGGCCAGCTTCTCCAGCTCGCGGGAGTCGAAATTCTCGGCCGAAGCGGACGCGCCGAAGGCGACCCTCGTGAACTGGAGGAGGTCGGCCAGCTTGCGGGCGCTGGACGAGATCAGGCTCATGGCGTCCTCGCGCATGTCCTGGGCGGAGGGATCTTCCAGCAGGTCCAGGCCCGAGACGATGGCGCTGGCCGGACTGATGAAGTCGTGACAGAGGCGGGCGGCCACCAGGGCGGCGAAGTCGGGACCGTTCACGTCCAGTTCGGGCGAGGCGGAGGCGGGCTTGGAGGCGGCGTCGGTCATGGCGCGATCTTTGGCGTGATTTGGGACTTTGGCAAACGGGACTGGTCTCCAGCGGGGCGGCGGCCTATCAGGAGCGCGTCATGGATCCGTTTCTCGAGCCGGGCGTCCTCGTGCGCCATCCCGACCAGCCCGACTGGGGCCTGGGCCAGGTGCAGTCGGTGATCGGCCATCGCGTGACCGTCAATTTCGAAGACGCCGGCAAGCAGACGGTCGATGCGACGCGCGTCACCCTGCTGTTCGTCGGCGACGATCCCAGAGGCAGCTGAATGACCCATGCGAACCTGGCCGACTACGGCCGCGACCTGGCGACGATCGTCGAGGCGGCGGCCGAGGTCATCCTGCCGTTCTGGCGCACCGAACTGGACGTGGTCCGCAAGGCTGACGAGAGCCCGGTCACCGAGGCCGACAAGGTCGGTGAGCGCCTGATCCTGGCCCGGCTGGCCGAACGCTTTCCCGAGATCCCGGCGATCTCCGAGGAGCATGCCTGCGAGTTCGGCGCGCCCGAGGCCATCGGCCCGCGCTTCTTCCTGGTCGACCCGGTCGACGGCACCAAGGCCTTCGTGCGCGGCGATCCCAACTTCACGGTCAATATCGGCCTGATCGACAGCGGCGTTCCGGTGGCGGGCGCCATCTGCGCCCCGGCGACGGGCGAGGTCTGGTTCACCAGCGCCGACGGCGTGGTAAAGCGCGAGGCGCCCGGCGGCGCGGAGACCAAGGTCGCGGCGCGGGCGTGGCCGGAGGGCCAGGCCCTGGCCCTGGTCAGCCACACGATGAAGGAGGAGCGGGCGGCCGAGCTGGCGGCTCAGTACGGCTTCTCCCTGCGCGCGCCGATGGACAGTTCGATCAAGCTGGTCCGCATCGCCGAGGGCGCGGCCGACATCTACCCACGCCACGGGCCGACCATGGAGTGGGACACCGCCGCCGGCCACGCCATCCTGGTCGCCGCGGGGGGGCGGTTCACCACGCCCGAGGGCGAGGCCTTCACCTATGGCAAGGCCGACCAGGGCTTTCGCAATGGCTGGTTCGTGGCCCGCGGCGCCTAGACACCGACAGACAGGCTCTCGGGCCAGAAGTTCGGAGCGCGTTCGCCGGGCCAATCGGCTCGCGCCTTCTCCCGACGCGCCCTAAGCTGTCCGGTTCAGGGCCCCGCCCAGCTCCGAGGCCATCTGGTCGCTCAAGCTCCGCAAGGTCGAGCCCAGCAGGCGCGCCAGCAACGCTTCGCCGGCGGAGGGCAGAGCGGGCCCGACGCCTACCCGGTCCAGCTCGGACGGTTGCGGCCGCCGTTGGCTGGCGGCCCGCAGCTCGTCGGCGGAGAGCTTGGCGTCGCCATCGCGGTCGGCCGACCGCATCAGGTCGTCGACGGCTCCCGGGTCGAAGTTCTGGGCCTTGGCGGCCGTCGCCAGCTCGTCGGCCGACAGGACGCCGTCGCCATCGCCGTCGTTGCGGGCGGCCAGGACGCCGCTCGCCCGGCTGGAGTCGCCGAACCGGAAGATCTGCGGCGCGGCCTCGAGCTTGGCCGCCAGCTCCTGCGCCGACAACCGGCCGTCCTGGTCGGCGTCGGTCGCGCCGAATGTCCAGGCGTTGACCTCTTCAACCGAGTCCAGGACACCTTCGCCATCCACGCCGGTCCCGCCCGAGGAGACGCTGGAAGACGCCACGCCCGCATACTCCGCCGCGGACAACGCGCCGTCGCCGTCGGTGTCCGCGCGCGAGACCAGCCAGGCGGCGACGCCCGCTTCGTCCTGCGCGCCCAGCAGAGTCTGGAGGTTCTTGCTGTCCAGCAGCCTGGAGGCGCCGAACTCGCCGGAATCGAGCGCCCCGTCGCCATTGCGGTCGAAGGCCGAGACCAGGGCCTGCTTGTCGGCAAGCTTGTCCGGGTCGTTATTGCCGAGCTTGGCGATCTCCTGCGTTGACACCTTGCCGTCGTGGTCGGCGTCGAAAGCCTCGAACACCTGATCCTTGACCGCCGCCAACACCGCGCCGCCGGCCCTATCCAGGGTCAGAGGGGCCAGGACGGGATTTTCGCGTCGGTAGGTCTCGGTCGTTCCACGGCTGGCGTTGATGTTCATGCTGACCTCCTGCTCGGAGGCTCCACAGCAAGTTTGGCGCCAGAGGTTGTGTCGAACCCTGGGTGGCTTGCCCCGCCAGCGCCTTGCATGAAGGCGGCCGTCCCGTCATCGGCGGGGAACATGCATTCCACCCGCAGTTCCTCCAGCGTGATGTCGCGCGAGGTTCCGAAGGTGGTCAGGATCGAGGCGGCTCTGCGCCGGCGCCGAATTCGCGGGGCGTGCGCCGCCCGCCCAAGGCCACGCTGTTCTGGCCCGAGGAACATCCGGACGTCATCGCCGAGGAGGCGCGGAAGCTGTGGGCGGGCTGATGGCGTCGCGGAACCGGACGCCGGACATGGAAACGGCCGCTCCCTTTAGGGAAGCGGCCGTTTTGGTGGAGCTAAGCGGAGTCGAACCGCTGACCTCTTGAATGCCATTCAAGCGCTCTACCAGCTGAGCTATAGCCCCAAGGTTTTCCCAAGTTTCCCGGCGGGAAGCGTTGGTATTCCTCAGTCTCTTCGACGGTTCCGAGTGGGTGGCCCCCGAAGAGGCGCGGAACCTATGCCGGGAGGATTTTTGGATCAACCCTCCCGGCGAACTTTTTTCGGAAAATTTTTCGATCGTTGTTCGATCAAGTTTTCTCCGAAGAAATCCAGGGTGTGCGGACGAGCTTAGTCGTCGTCGTCCGCGCCCGGCAGGCCTTCGATCTCGTCGTCCAGGACGTCCTCGTCGTCTTCGTCCTCGAGGAACGGGACGTCGTCGGCCTCGTCCTCGGCGAGATCCTCGTCCTCCGAGAAATCGACGCCCAGGTCGTCGCCGGCCGGGGCCGGGGCGACGGTCGGATCGCTGTCGTCATCGTCGGTTTCGACGACTTCCTCGGCGGCTTCGTCGATTTCCGGGGTCTCATCGACCTCGTCCTCGTAGCCGTCGACCTCCTTGGGAGCCGGAGCTTCCTTCTCGTCCTCGGCGTCGTAGTCCGGCGTGACGGCGCGGGCGCGCACGCGGCGCGACTTCAGCGCCTCTTCCGGGTCGAACGTCTCGCCGCACTTGGGGCAGACGGCCGGGCGACGGCCCAGGTCGTAGAACTTCGATTGGCAGTTGGGGCAAATCTGTTTTGCGCCCAATTCGGGATTGGCCAAGGCGGCGACCCTTTGATCCAGATGGGAAAAGCGGCCGGTCACTTGCCATGACGAAGGGCCGCTGTCAAAAGCAATCCCCTCGCGAAAACCACCATGACCAAGGAGCCGGTTTCGGCATGACGGCGGCTGGACTGAAGAGCACGCCCGGCGGGGCCTTGCGGGGAACCGTTCGGGCCCCCGGCGACAAGTCGATTTCCCACCGTTCGATGATCCTCGGCGCCCTGGCTTCGGGGACCACGACCGTCGAGGGTCTGCTGGAGGGCGCCGACGTGCTGGCGACCGCCCAGGCCATGCGGTCCTTCGGCGCGCGGGTCGAACAGGAGGGGGGCGGCCGTTGGCGGATCGAGGGCCATGGCGGCTTCGCCGAGCCCTCGGACGTGGTCGATTGCGGCAACGCCGGCACCGGCGTGCGACTGATCATGGGCGCGGCGGCGGGCTTTCCGCTGTGCGCCACCTTCACCGGCGACCATTCCCTGCGCGGCCGGCCGATGGGCCGGGTGCTGGACCCGCTGGCCCGGATGGGCGCGACCTGGCTGGGCCGCGACAAGGGCCGCCTGCCGCTGACCTTGAAGGGCGGCAACCTGCGCGGGCTGTCCTACAAGCTGCCGATGGCCTCGGCCCAGGTGAAGTCGGCCGTGCTGCTGGCCGGCCTGCATGCCGAGGGGGGCGTTGAGGTGATCGAGCCCGAAGCCACCCGCGATCACACCGAACGCATGCTGCGCGCCTTCGGGGCCGTGGTCCTGGTGGAGGACAAGGGCGGCGTGCGTCACATCCGCCTGCCGGCCGGCCAGAAGCTTGCCGGAACCCATGTGTCCGTGCCGGGTGACCCGTCGTCGGCGGCCTTCCCGCTGGTGGCCGGCCTGATCGCGCCGGGCTCGGAGGTGACCGTTGAGGGCGTGATGCTCAACGAACTGCGCACCGGCCTGTTCGCGACGCTGCAGGAGATGGGCGCGGACCTGACGATCTCGAACGTTCGCGAGAGCAGCGGCGAGCAGGTCGGCGACATCACCGCCCGGTATTCGCCCCATATGAAGGGCGTCGTCGTGCCGCCCGAGCGCGCCCCGGCGATGATCGACGAATATCCGATCCTGGCGGTGGCCGCGGCCTTCGCCGAGGGTGAGACGGTGATGCGCGGCATTGGCGAGATGCGCGTCAAGGAAAGCGACCGCATCGCCCTGACCGCCGCCGGCCTCGAGGCCTGCGGCGTCGATGTCGAGGAGGAGCCCGAGGGCTTCATCGTCCGGGGGACCGGCCAGGCGCCGCGCGGCGGGGCCATGGTCGAGACCCATGGCGACCACCGGATCGCCATGAGCCACCTGGTCCTCGGCCTGGCGGCCCAAGCGCCCGTGTCGGTCGACGAGCCCGGCATGATCGCCACCAGCTTCCCCGGCTTCGCCGACATGATGCGCGGTCTGGGCGGCGACCTGGTCGAGGCCTAGGTCGTGGCCTTCGTCATCGCTGTCGACGGTCCGGCCGCCTCGGGCAAGGGCACGGTCGCTTCGCGCCTGGCCAAGCTCTACGGCTATGCGATGCTCGACACTGGCCTGCTGTACCGGGCCGTGGGCGTGCGCCTGCTGCATGCCCACGGCGACCTGGATGACGCGGCCGTCGCCGAGGCCGCCGCGCGCGGCTTGGACCTGGCCGAACTCGAAAACGCCGAGGTCCGGACCCGCCAGGCCGGCGAGGCCGCCAGCCGCGTGGCGGTGCATCCAGGCGTTCGCGCGGCCCTGTTCGACCTGCAACGCGACTTCGCCGCCCGCGAGCCCGGCAGCGTCATCGACGGCCGCGACATCGGCACGGTCATCGCCCCCGAGGCGCCAGCCAAGCTGTTCGTCACCGCCAATCCCGAGGTGCGCGCGGATCGTCGCTGGAAGCAACTTGTCGGCCAGGGCGAGGACGTGACTTTCGATGAAATCCTCGCCGACATCCGCAAGCGCGACGCGCGCGACAGCGGTCGTGCTTCGGCCCCGCTGACCCAGGCCGCCGACGCCGTCTTGCTTGATACGTCGGAAATGACTATATCCCAGGCCTTCGATGCGGCCCGCCGCATCGTCGAGACGGCGCGCGCCCGGTGGGGAAACCCCAAGGGCTAATCCACCGCCCGCCTCGCCGCCGCTCAAGGAACGCGGCGGATCGCATCAAAACCCACATCACCGGAATCCCGAGAACCGTCATCCGACGGCGCTCACCCAAGGGTTTCCCTCAACCTAGAGACCAAAGATCAGCATGGCTGACGATATGAGCTTCAACCCCACGCGCGACGATTTCGAAGCGCTCCTCAACGATTCCATGGGCGGCCGCGACTTCGCTGAAGGCACCGTCGTCAAGGGCAAGGTCGTTGGGATCGAGAAGGACTTCGCGATCATCGACGTCGGTCTGAAGACCGAAGGCCGCGTCCAGCTGAAGGAATTCGGCGTCGACGAAGCCGGCAAGGCCACCGTGAAGATCGGCGACACCGTCGAAGTCTTCCTGGAACGCCTGGAAAACGCCCTGGGCGAAGCGGTCATCAGCCGCGAAAAGGCCAAGCGCGAAGAAGCCTGGACCCGCCTGGAAGGCGTCTACGCCAAGAACGAACCCGTGCTCGGCGCCATCGTCGGTCGCGTCAAGGGCGGCTTCACCGTCGACCTGGGCGGCGCCTCGGCCTTCCTGCCCGGCTCGCAGGTCGACATCCGCCCGGTGCGCGACGTCGGCCCGCTCATGGGCAAGGAACAGCCCTTCGCCATCCTCAAGATGGACCGTCCGCGCGGCAACATCGTCGTCTCGCGTCGCGCCATCCTGGAAGAAGCCCGCGCCGAGCAGCGCACCGAACTGGTGTCGCAGCTGCAAGAGGGTGAAATCCGCGAAGGCGTCGTCAAGAACATCACCGACTACGGTGCGTTCGTCGACCTGGGCGGCATCGACGGCCTGCTGCACGTCACCGACATGAGCTGGAAGCGCGTCAACCACCCGTCGCAAGTCCTGGCCGTTGGCGACACCGTCAAGGTCCAGATCGTCAAGATCAACCCGGACACCCAGCGCATCAGCCTCGGCATGAAGCAGCTGCAGTCGGATCCGTGGGATGGTGTCGAAGCCAAGTACCCGGTCGGCGCCAAGTTCACGGGCCGCATCACCAACATCACCGACTACGGCGCGTTCGTCGAGCTGGAAGCCGGCGTTGAAGGCCTGGTCCACGTCTCGGAAATGTCCTGGACCAAGAAGAACGTCCACCCCGGCAAGATCGTCTCGACCTCGCAGGAAGTCGACGTGGTCGTGCTGGACGTCGATCCGTCCAAGCGCCGCGTGTCGCTGGGCCTGAAGCAGGCCCTGGCCAACCCGTGGGATTCCTTCCTGGAAACCCACCCGGTCGGCTCGACCGTCGAAGGCGAAGTCAAGAACGCGACCGAATTCGGTCTGTTCATCGGCCTCGACAACGACATCGACGGCATGGTGCACCTGTCGGACATCGACTGGAGCGCGTCGGGCGAAGAAGCCATGGCCCGCTACAAGAAGGGCGACATCGTCAAGGCCAAGGTCCTGGACGTCGACGTCGAGAAGGAGCGCATCTCGCTGGGCATCAAGCAGCTGGGCGGCGATCCGATGTCGGGCGACACCTACCGCAAGGGCCAGACCGTGACCGTCACGGTGACGGAAGTCACCACCGGCGGCATCGAAGTGCGCTTCGGTGAAGACGACGCCCTGATGACCGCCTTCATCCGCAAGTCGGACCTGTCGCGCGACCGTCAGGAACAGCGCCCCGAGCGCTTCGCCGTGGGTGACCGCGTCGACGCTCAGATCACCAACATCGACAAGGCGGCTCGCCGCGTCTCGATGTCGATCAAGTCGCTGGAAATGGCCGAGGAAAAGGAAGCCATCGAGCAGTTCGGCTCGTCGGACTCCGGCGCCTCGCTGGGCGACATCCTGGGCGCGGCCCTGCGCGAGCGGGCCACCAAGGACTAAGCCTTCGCCTTATCGCGAAGACCAAAGAGCGGCGGCCGGAGCGATCCGGCCGCCGTTTTCTTTGGGGCCGCCGTTAACCGATCCGACTGCAAACCCGACCCCAATATCAAGCTTTCCCCTTGAAGACTCAGGCTTGCTTGGGCAAAGGTCGCACGCGCGGCGGGTCCTGCCTCCCCTGGACCGCCATGCCGCGTCGGGGATATCGATGATCAAGTCCGAACTCATCGCCAGGCTCGCGAACGAGAATCCGCACCTGACCCAGAAGGACGTCGAGCGTGTCGTCGGCGTCATTCTCGAGCGCATGATCGGCGCTCTGGAAGAGGGGGGGCGCGTGGAGCTCCGCGGCTTCGGCGCCCTTTCGGTGCGCTCGCGCCCGGCGCGCGCCGGGCGCAATCCTCGCACCGGCGAAACCGTCGACGTGCGCGCCAAGCACGTGCCGTTCTTCAAGAGCGGCAAGGAACTGCGCGGCCGCCTGAACGCCGACGAGTAGATCGCCCCCGGACGCTTGACCCCAGGGGGCGAACGCGCTCAGCTTTTCGCGCCAGTCGGAAGAGGTCCTGCATGAGCATCGTCAAGGAATTTCGCGAGTTCATCGCGCGCGGCAACGTCATCGACCTGGCGGTCGGCGTCATCATCGGTGCGGCCTTCAACTCGATCGTCAAGAGCCTGGTCGACCAGGTGATCATGCCGCCGATCGGCCTGCTGATGGGCGGACTGGACTTCTCCAAGCTGGAATGGGTGCTCAAGCCCGAGGACCCGGCGACGACGGCTGTCGAGAAGGTGGCCGTGCAGTACGGCGCCTTCATCAACACCGTGATCCAGTTCCTGATCGTGGCCGTGGTGGTGTTCCTGCTAGTCAAGCTGGTCAACCAGATCCGTCGCGCCGACGCCGAAGAGCCGGCGCCGACCGCCCCGACGCCCGAGGAAAAGCTGCTGACCGAGATCCGCGACCTGCTGGCCAAGCCGGCGACGGTTTCGGCGGGCCCTGCAGGCGCCGCGCCTTCGGCGGCGAAGGCGGCCGCCAAGACGCCCGCCAAGCCGAAGCCCAAGGCCTGATCGTTCGGTTCGCTCGCCCGGCGTCCACCGGGGTGAGCGCGCGGTTCCTAGAGCAACGCCGCCAGCACCTCTTGCGCGGCGCGCTCTCCCGTCTCCCACGCGCCATGCGCCGTCGAGAACGCATGCGGCGAGCAGGCCTCGCCGGCGAAGAACAGTCGGCCGTCCACGGGCGCGGCCAGCACGGCGCGGTCGCGGGCTCGGCCAGGCAGGGCGTGGGAATAGGAACCCCGCGCCCAGGGATCGGTCGCCCAGGCGGTTTGCGCCAGCACCGTCACTCGCCGCCGTAGTCCCGCGCCATAGATCCCGACCAGCTCGTCGATGGCGAACGCCGCCGCCGCGCCGGGACCCTCGGCCTCCAGGGCGCGGGCGTGGGCTCCGCCGAAGAAGGCTTCGATAATGGGGCGGCCCAGGGGGCGCAGGTGATAGGAGCCCGTCGCCATCCGATCGCTGGCGCCATAGACCATCGCCTCGACCGGGAAGGCCTCCGGCTCGTCGAGCCGCAGGAAGACCTTGTCGGCCAAACCGAGCGGCAGGCCCTCGGCCGCAGCCAGCTTGAGGGGCAGCTCGGGCAGGATCCGCAAGGCGCCCGCCGCCAGGACGGCGGTGGGAACGCAGACGACGGCCGCCCGGGCCTGGACCACGCCCCGGGGCGTTTCCAGCGCCAGGCGTGGGCCGTCATGGCGCAGCAACGAGACGGGACAGTCGCCGACGATTCGTGCGCCATGCGGGGCCAGGCCGGCGATCCCCGCGCCATAGCCCTCGACGACCCGCCAGTTGACCTCGCTGTCCTCATAGGCCGCGTAGTCCTTGACCGAGACCTGGTCGAACTCCGCGCCGTTGTAGTAGGCGCTGAAGGCGTTCAGCAGCGGATTCCAGCGGTCGTCGGCCTCCAGCAGGTCCGAAGCGGGCCGGTCGGTCGCCTCGCCGGCCGCCGCCTCGACCCGCGCGTCGAACGCCGCGAAGGCCTCGCCATAGGCCTGGCGCTCGGTGGGGCTGAAGTTGATCGTGGCCTCGGGGTGGGCCCAGGGCGGCGGGGTCTTGTCTATCGTCTGGCCCGAAGCGGCGATCGCCGCGACCAGCGGGTTGCGATCGGCCGAATGCAGCCATTCGCAGCCCAGGTCGAGGGGCAGGCCGGCCAGCGAAACGGTGTGGGCCCGCCCGCCGATCCGGCCCTGGGCTTCCAGCACCACCACGTTCAGCGGCGTGGACGCCAGGGTCGCGGCGGCGGCCAGGCCGGCGGCGCCAGCCCCGATGATGGCGACATCGACCTCGGTCACGGGACGGCCGGCTCCTCCGGCGGAACCTGTTCGGGCTCCAGCTCGATCGACTCGCCAGGCTTGAGGCCGCAGGCCAGAAGGCTGGACCACATCGTCTCGGCGCTCTCGGCGAAGCGGAAGAGCTCCAGGTCGGCGGCGTTGATCATGCCGTGCTCGACCAGGCTGTCGAAATGGATCACCGCGCGCCAGTAGGCCTCGTCGAACAGCACGATGGGAATGCGCGGGGCCTTGTCGGTCTGGCGCAGGGTCAGGATCTCGAAAAGTTCGTCGAAAGTGCCGAAACCGCCCGGGAACACCACCAGGGCGTTGGCCCGCATCGCCAGATGCATCTTGCGCATGGCGAAGTAGTGGAAGCGGAACGACAGGTCGGGCGTCGCATAGGGGTTGGGCTGCTGCTCGTGCGGCAGGGTGATGTTGAAGCCGATCGACGGGGCGCCCGCGTCCCTGGCCCCGCGGTTGGCCGCCTCCATCAACCCCGGCCCGCCTCCGGTGGCGATGACGTTGTCGCGCACCCCGTCCGTGGCGTGGATCGCGCCGCCGCGCTCCGACGCCAGGCGGCCGAAGCGCCGGGCCTCGGCGTACCAGTGGGCCTGCCGCCCGGGACCATCCTCGCGCACGCGGGCGCTGCCGAACACCACGATGGTCGATCGCACGCCCCAGGCTCGCAGAGCCTCGTCGGCCTTGGCGAACTCCAGCAGGAAACGCACGCCGCGCATCGATTCGCCGAGCAGGAAATCCTGGTCCAGCGCCGCCAGGCGATAGGAGGGCGAGGCGAGCTGAGCGGCGGCCGAATGGATTGGAGGAGTGTCCGTCATGCCTTGCTCCGAAGCGCGCCCCGTTTCCATAGCCTGTCATCCCGGAAACGGCGAAGCCGTTATCCGAGACCACCGGAAGCGTGGCGCTCAGGCGTCGTCCCGGGTCTTCGCGCCGCGCGCGCCGCTCGGGATGACAACCGTTTGGGCTACCTGCCCTTTGTCAGCGTCGGGCTGTCGAGGTCCAGCTGGTCGATCGGGATCTGGACCGCCGCCGGCAGGGCCGCCTTGACGCCGTCGCCCATCGCCTTGGCGTCGCCGACCACGATGACGCTGGTCTGGGCGGGGTCCAGAACGGCCTTGGAGAACGCCTGGACGTCGGCGGCGCTGACCGCCTCGACCTTGCCGGTATAGGCCTGGATCTCGTTCAGCGGGACGCCGTAGATCGCCAGGTTGCCAAGGATGTCGGCCAGGCCTTCCGAGGTGCCGAGGTCACGACCGAAGCCGCCCACCAGCACCGACTTGCGCGCCGCCAGCTCGGGGGCCGACGCTGGCTCGGCGGCCAGCCGGGTCAATTCGTCCTTGATCAGCCCCACCACCTGGGCGGCGGACTCGTTCTTGGTCTGGACGCTGGCCGAGAAGCCGCCGATGGCCGCGCGCGGCGAGAGGCTGGAGCCGGCGCCGTACGAGAGGCCGCGCTTGATGCGGATCTCCTGGTTCAGGCGGGAGGAATAGCCGCCGCCCAGCACGCCGTTGGCGACGAGGCCGGCATAGTAGCGCGGGTCGGCGCGCAGGATCGCCGGCTTGGTCACCACGACGGCGGCCTGGCCCGTGCCGGGCAGGTCGACGACCACGTTCCGGGCGGTGTAGCGGGTCGGACCCTTGACCGGGGTCGGGGGCGGACCGGCCGGCTTGGCCCAGCCGCCGAACGCCTTCTCGGCCAGGGCGAAGCCCTGCTCGGGCGTCAGGTCGCCGGTCAGCACCAGGATGGCGTTGTCGGGACGCCAATTGGCGGCGTGGGTCTTGACCAGGGCGTCGCGCTGGATTTTCGGCAGCGAGCCGGGCGTGCCGCCCGCCACATGACCGTAGCCCGAGCCGGCGTAGATCACGGTCGGGGTGACGAAGCCGGCGACCGAGCCGGGCTGCTGGAGGCTGACCGACAGGCCGTCCAGGGTCTCGGCCTTCACGCGTTCCAGCTCCTCGGCCCTGAAGGTCGGGTTCTGGGCGACGTCGGCCATGATCGACAGCCCTTGAGCGGCCTTGTCGGCGGTGACGCTGAGGGTCAGGGACGTGGCCTCCCAGCCCGAGCCGGCCGCCAGATTGGCGCCGAGGGCCTCGGTGGCGGCGGCCACCTGGGTGGCGGTGCGGGTCTTGGTGCCTTCGGTCAAGAGCTCGGCGGTCAGGCTGGAGACGCCGGCCAGGCCGGCGGGGTCGGCGCCCGAACCGCCACGCACGGTCAGGTCGGCGGTGATCAGCGGCAGGTCGCTGGACTTGGCGACGATGACCCGCAAGCCGTTGGCCAGCGTCTTCTCGACGGGCGAGGGCAGGACCGGCGACACCGGCGCGCCCGGGGCGGGCGGGGCCACGCGCTCGGCCTCGGGCGCCAGGGCGGTGACCGGGCCGCTGTAGGTGACCGAGGGCGTGAGCTTGGGCGCCTCGAACGGGTCCTTGGCGCCGGCCGGCTTGGCCGATTCCGGCAGGTAGCGGACCGTCACCCTGCGGTCGTCGGCCAGGTACTTGGCGGCGACGCGCTGGACGTCGGCGGCCGTCACCGCCTGCAGGGCGGCCAAGTCGGTATTGGCCCGCTGGGCGTCGCCCTCGGTGCGCAGGGCGTAGCCGATCGCGAAGGCGCGGCCGTCGATGGTCTCGCGGCCGCGAACGGCGTCGGCCAGCAGGCCGGCCTTGGCCTCGGCCAGTTCGGCGGCGGTGGGTGGGGCCGAGCGCAGCTTGGCGATCTGGGCGCCGAGCGAGGCTTCGCCCTGCTCGACCGTCTTGCCGCCGGCCATGATGGCTCCGACGTAGAAAAGGCCCGGCTGGGCGTTGTTGGGGGCCGAGGAGAAGATCTGCTGGGCGATCTTCTGGTCGTAGACCAGGCTGTCATAGAGGCGGGACGACTTGCCGGCCGACAGAATGGCGTCGAGGACCGCCAGCGCCGGGACGTCCGGATCGGCGGCGGCGGGGGCAAGCCAGGTCATGGCCACGGCCGGCAGCGGCACGTTGGGGCCGTAGGTGGTGACGACCTTCGGTCCGGTGCGGGCCGGCTCGACCGCGGTCACCTGCCTGATCGGCGTGGCGGGGGCCTTCAGCGGGCCGAAATACTGGTCGACCCAGGCGTTCAGCTGGGCCTCGTCGAAATTGCCGACCACGATCAGGGCGGCGTTGTCCGGGCGGTAATAGGCCTGGTGAAAGGCCCGCACGTCGTCGACCGTGGCCGCGTCCAGCTCCTCGATCGAGCCGATGCCTGGCCGCTTGTAGGGGTGGTCGACGAACGAGGCCTTGGTGATGTTCAGGGCGAAGAACCGGCCGTAGGGATTGGCCAGGACCCGCTGGCGCAGCTCTTCCTTGACCACGTCGCGCTCGGACTTGAACACCGCGTCGTCAATGACCAGCGAACCCAGGCGTTCGCTCTCGGCCCACAGCAGGCGCTGCAGGTGGTTGGCCGGCACCACCTCGTAATAGTTGGTGAAGTCGTCGTAGGTGGAGGCGTTGTTGAAACCGCCGACGTCCTCGGTCAGCCGGTCGAAGAACTCGTTGGGCATGTTGCGCGTCGACTTGAACATCAGGTGCTCGAACAGGTGCGCGAAACCCGAACGGCCTTCCGGGTCGTCCTTGCTGCCGACCCCGTACCAGACCTGCACCGTCACGTTGGGCGTGGTGGCGTCTCGGGAGGTGAACACCTTGAGACCATTGGCCAGGGTCCGCTCCTTGTAGACGATCGGTGGCACCGTCACCCCGGCCGTCGCCGCGGCGACCGGCTTCGTCTGGGCCTGGGCGAACGGCGCCAAGGTCATCGACGAGAGGGCGGTGGTCGAAAGGGCCAGCGCGACGGCGGCGACCTTGGCGGCGGGACGGATCATGAGGACGGCGCTCCGAAAGCTTGAGGGCGCGACCCTAGCACCCGGGCCCAGGGCGCCAAGATTACCGTCTTGTCATGAAAGGTGGCCGGCATAGCTGAAGATCACGCCCAGCCAAGGATGGGCGACCAGGACGCGGAATCGGTAGGCGTTGATCCCATCCCGGTGGGGCCGCGCGAAGGTCCGGGCCCGGATGCGCGGCGCCCAGGCGCGGGGTAGGGGGAAGGGGCCCAGGCGCCAGCTCTCGAAGATCCATGAGAAGCCGCCCGGGTAAGCCGCGACCGAAAAGCGGAAGGTCAGGAGGCCGGCGGTCTCCTCGAACGTCCAGGGATCGTCGCGAGCCGGCGCGATGGTCGAGCCGAAGGTCGAGCCGAAGGTCCGGTCGCCAAACCGGCGGATCCAGCGTTCGCCGTCCGCGGTCGGGGTGATCGTCACCGCCGTCGCGTGGAGGCCGGCGGGCGGCAAGCCCTGCAGGCGACGGACAAGGGCGGGCAGGCCGGGCGCGCCGCGCGCTCGGGCCCGGCCGGTCAGGGCGACGGGCTCAAGGCCCGCGTGGGCGTCGCGGACGACGTCGGGCAGGGCCTCCCAGGCGTCGCCGAGCAGGCGGCGGAACAGGCCGGGCGCGTCCGGGCCCTGGCTTTCCAGCTTGGTGCGGATCGGCAGGCCGTCCAGTTCGCGCAGGATCGCATCCAGTTCCAGCAGGCCGACGCACGGCGCGGCGCGGGGGTCGCCCAGCTGGCCGTCGAGCAGGGCGCGCAAGGTCGCCGCCGCCGGCGCGGCCGGGGTGTGGGGGCCGGCGCCCGCCTCGGCGTAGAGGGACCAGCGGGCCAGACGTCGAACGCCGTCGGCGTCGAGGCCCTCGGCGCCGACCACCATGCCGCCGCGGTCCGAGCCCAGCGGCGCGACCCAGCCCGCGGCCTCGCCCAGCAAGACGGCCAGGGGCTCCAGACCGCGGACCAGCCGCGCGCGCCGCAACAGGCTCAGCGCCCACAGGCCCAGGTGCAGGACCGGAAGCTCCAGCCCGGCCCGAAAGACCGCGTCTCGGCGGACATGGAAACGGGCGGGCAGCAGGTCCAGGTCGGGTGTCTCGGCCAGGCTGGTCCAGCGGCGGCCCAGGCCTGGAAAAGGCGTGCGGCGCGGATCGCTCCAGCCGGGGCGGATGGTCCAATGGCCATTGGCGAACATCCGCACCGGTTCGCCGGTCCAGGCCAGGATGGCGCGGATCACCGAGAGGCCGCGGGGCGCCCGGGCGCCGGGCGAGATCGCCGCTTCCACGCGGTCGATCCGGGTCCATCCGACGGTCATGGCGTCCAGGGCGGCGTGGCTGAGGGCGGGGGTCGAGCTGGCGCCGGTGATCGCCCAGCGCTTGGCGATCCGCGCCGGGCCGTCGAGCGCCGCCTCGAACCCGGCCACGAAATCGCGGGCGTCGGCCAGGTCGACATAGTGGGCGCGGGCCGCCAGCACGGCGCGGGGGAAGGCGTGGTCCTGGCCCTGGAACGGCCCGGCCGCGTCGACCACCGCCCAGGCGCCCAGGGCCGGCAGGCCCTTGGGATCCAGGCGGTCCAGTCGGGCGACCTCGATCTTCGCCGCCGGCCTGGTCCTGGCCAGATCGGCCGCCAGCGCCTCCAGCGGCGCCAGGTTGCGAGCCGCCAGGACCAGGACGACATCGGGCCAGCGGGCGATCATCGCCGCCAGCCTTTGGCCGAAGACACCGCTGGCGCCGACCAGGACGATGCGTTTTCGGTCTTCGTTCATGGGCCTGGGCTCATGCGCCGGGCGGCTCCAGCATGAAGCGGGCCCTCTGTTCGGGCGTGGGCAGCATGCAGGTCGAACGCTTGCCCATCAGTCGGTAGCGGTTGGCGGCCAGCCCGTCATAGGCGCTGTCCAGCCAGGCGCTCGGCAGGACGTCGACCACGGCCAGCCAGGACCAGGGCGGGCCCAGCCGCCGCAGCAGGGCCAGGATCGCCGCGCTCTTCTCCAGGGCTCGGCCGCCGTCGAGGAACAGGAAGCTCGTCGGCTGGTCCGGATCGATCCCGTGGTCCAGGGCCAACTGGCGCCCGTAGGCCGACTGGATGGGCGTGAAGCGGATCAGGCCCTTGCGGTCGATGGCCAGCACCGCCCGGACCGAGCCCGAGCACAGGTTGCAGACGCCGTCGAACAGCCAAAGTCCGTCAGGCCCGGGCGGTTGTGGCGCGGTCATCGCGACGCCGCCACGCTTTCGCGGCGCAGGGCCCGCAGGGCTGCGGGGACGTCGCGGCGCATGGCCATGGTCGTCACGCCGTTCGGCAGGCCGAAGGGAGCGGTGGCGCGGTTCTCGTAGGTGACGCGGGTCGCCCGGCCGCCATCGAGGGGTTCGAGCAGCCACTGGCCCTCGCAATCCTTGATGTCGCCCCCCTCGCAGCGGAAACCGATGCGCCGGTAGGGTTCCAGGGTCAGCCGCGAGGTCGAATGCAAGGCGGGCAGCAGGAAGCTCCACTTGACCACGTGCTCGCGCAGCTCGACGCGGCCGGCGGCGTCGCGCGACAGCACGGTGCAGCGCTTGACGCTGGGCGTCATCCGGGCGGCCCGCTCGCAGTCGAGGATGGTGGCCCAGACCACCTGGGGCGGCGCGGCGATGTCGATCATCGCCCGCACCTGGCCGCCACGGCCGCTGGAATCGGTATGGGCCTCCAGGGCCACCTCGCCGCTTTCGATCCGGCGCAGCCAGTCGGGACCGGCGTCCTGCGCGCGGGCGACCGCGGGGGCGGCCAGCATCACGAACGCAACGACGAGGGCTTGGCCATGCATGGGCCAAGCCTAGCCGAGTTTCAGCCCCTGGCGCATCAGGCCTTGGCGCGATTTTTCACCAGGTCGTCGACGACGGAGGGGTCGGCGAGGGTTGAGGTGTCGCCGAGGCTGGCAAGTTCGTTCTCGGCGATCTTGCGCAGGATGCGGCGCATGATCTTGCCCGAGCGGGTCTTGGGCAGGCCGGGGGCCC